>JADCEF010000039.1 GCA_020250445.1 Rhodobacter sp. | reverse complement strand
GAAGCGCCCGCCGTGGGCGGGGCGGGCGCTGGCCGGGGGCTTTGGGCCCCCGGCCGGTCCTGATGCCAGCGTAACGCTGTGGCAGGGGCAATGGCCCCTGCCATTGAAGCGTTGAAGGTCCTGTCACCGTTCCGGGCGGGAACAGGAAACGCGACCCGCGTTTCCCCCGCCCGCGCGCGACGGTGCCTCGTAGACCGGCAGGTCCGGGAGACACAGAGGCCAGCGCCCGACCCGGCGGGTGCGAAGCGCCCGCCGGTGGCGGGGCGGGCGCTGGCCGGGGGCTTTGGGCCCCCGGCCGGTCCTGATGCCAGCGTAACGCTGTGGCAGGGGCGATGGCCCCTGCCGGGATGCGCAAGGCACCTGCGGGCGCGGCAGCTTACCGCCTTTCGGGTCAGGCAGACCCTGCGACCGGCACCTCTTCAGCCCCCTGTCAGTGGGCCACGGGCGTGGCTGGCGTTTCCGCCTTGACCAGCCGGGCCGCTGCCGCCGCTTCTTCTGCGACCTCGTCCCATTCCACCGGCTCGGGCGCGCGGACCAGCGCGTGTTTCAGCACCTCGCGCACATTGCTGACCGGGATGATGGTCAGTCCCTGCTTCACGTTGTCGGGGATCTCGGTCAGGTCCTTTTCATTCTCGGCCGGGATCATCACGGTCTTGATGCCGCCGCGCAGGGCCGCGAGCAGCTTTTCCTTCAACCCGCCGATGGGAAGGACATTGCCGCGCAGGGTCACCTCACCGGTCATGGCGATGTCCTTGCGCACCGGAATGCCCGTCAGCACCGACACGATGGATGTGACCATGGCAATCCCCGCGCTTGGGCCGTCCTTGGGCGTTGCCCCTTCCGGCACATGCACGTGAATGTCGACCGATTCGAACTTCGGCGGCTTGATGCCAAGCTCGGGGCTGATCGAGCGCACGAAGCTGCTGGCGGCTTCGATGGATTCCTTCATCACATCGCCCAGCTTGCCTGTGGTCTTCATCCGGCCCTTGCCCGGCAGGCGCAGCGCCTCGATCGACAGAAGCTCGCCCCCGACACTGGTCCAGGCAAGGCCGGTGACGACCCCCACCTGATCCTCGGCTTCGGCCAGACCGTAGCGGAAGCGCTTGACCCCCAGATAGCCTTCCAGCGTCTCGGGTGTCACCACGATCTTGCGTCCCTTGGCCTGAACGATCTGGGTCACGGCCTTGCGGGCCAGCTTTGCGATTTCCCGTTCCAGGTTCCGCACGCCCGCTTCCCGCGTATAGGTGCGGATGATCTCGGTCAGCGCGTCATCGGTGATCCCGAATTCGCCCTTTTTCAGGCCGTGGTTCCTGATCTGCTTGTCCAGGAGGTGACCCTTGGCAATCTCGCGCTTTTCATCTTCGGTGTAGCCCGCCAGCGGAATGATCTCCATCCGGTCCAGCAGCGGCCCCGGCATGTTGTAGGAGTTCGCCGTGGTGATGAACATCACGTTCGACAGGTCATACTCCACCTCCAGATAGTGGTCGATGAAGGTGTTGTTCTGTTCGGGGTCCAGCACCTCAAGAAGCGCCGATGCCGGATCACCGCGGAAATCCTGGCCCATCTTGTCGATCTCATCCAGCAGAATCAGCGGGTTGCTGGTTTTCGCCTTCTTCAGCGCCTGGATGATCTTGCCGGGCATGGAGCCGATATAGGTGCGCCGGTGGCCGCGGATTTCGGATTCGTCGCGCACCCCGCCCAGCGAGATGCGGATGAACTCGCGCCCCGTCGCCTTGGCGACCGACCGCCCGAGCGAGGTTTTGCCAACGCCGGGGGGGCCGACAAGGCACAGGATCGGCCCCTTCAGCTTGGCGCTGCGGGCCTGCACCGCCAGATATTCGACAATGCGTTCCTTGACCTTGTCCAGACCGTAATGGTCGGCATCCAGCACCGCCTGCGCCTTGGTCAGGTCTTTCTTGACGCGGCTTTTCACGTCCCAGGGCACGCCCAGCAGCCAGTCGAGATAGTTGCGCACGACCGTGGCCTCGGCGCTCATCGGCGACATGGTTTTCAGCTTTTTCAGCTCGGCTTCCGCCTTGTCGCGCGCTTCCCTGGAAAAGCGGGTCTTGCGGATGCGCTCTTCCAGTTCGGCCACCTCGTTCTGGCCGTCTTCGCCATCGCCGAGTTCCTTCTGGATCGCCTTCATCTGCTCGTTCAGGTAGTATTCGCGCTGCGTGCGCTCCATCTGCGTCTTCACGCGCGACTTGATCTTCTTTTCAACCTGCAGAACGCTCATCTCGCCCTGCATCAGGCCATAGACCTTCTCCAGCCGCTCGGCCACGTCCAGCGTCTCCAGCAGACCCTGCTTCTGGCCCACCTCGATGCCCAGATGGCCCGCAACAAGGTCGGCCAGCTTTGCGGGCTCGCGGGTCTCGGACACGGCGGACAATGCTTCTTCGGGGATGTTCTTCTTGATCTTGGCGTAGCGTTCGAACTCTTCGGAGACCGAGCGGATCAGGGCCTCGACGGCGGTCGGATCGCCGGGTGTCTCGAACAATTCCTCTGCGCGCGCCTCGAAAAAGCGGTCATTGGCGACAAATTCGGTGATCCGAACGCGCATCTTGCCTTCAACCAGCACCTTCACGGTGCCATCCGGCAGCTTCAGCAGCTGCAGGACATTGGCAAGCACACCCGTCTTGTAGATGCCGTCAGCGGTGGGATCATCCACCGATGGGTCGATCTGGCTGGACAGCAGGATTTGCTTGTCATCGGCCATCACGTCTTCCAGCGCCCGCACGGACTTTTCGCGCCCCACGAACAGCGGCACGATCATGTGGGGAAACACAACGATGTCGCGCAGCGGCAGCACCGGATAGCTGGGGGAAAGGGATTTCGTCATACTGTTTCCTTCGTCTGGCAGAAAAGCCGTGCCCCGGTCATCGGCAGCCCCGGCCTTCCCCTGTCATGGTCAATCACTTGGGTGCGGGACGGCAAAGTTTCAACTCGATTGTCACAATCCCGACCACAAGTGCCCCGCAAGGATGACGCCAGCGCGGGCCGGGGGCAAGGGCAGTTCTTGCTGGCGTTCCGTTTACCGGGCGGTGCGCCGGGCCTGCTGTCACAGCGGCTCGATATCGCCTTCGGCGCGCAGGGCGTGAAACCCTGCCGTGAACGCCGCCAGCCGCTGATCGGAAATCGCCCGGCGCAGCCCCGCCATCAGCTCCTGGTAATAGTGCAGGTTATGCCAGGTCAGCAGCATCGAGGCGATGATCTCGCCTGACCGGAAGACATGATGCAGATAGGCGCGGGAATACCCGGCGCAGGCAGGACAGGGGCAGGCTTCGTCCAGCGGGCGCGGATCGTCCATGTGGCGGGCGTTCCTGATGTTCACCGGACCGCGCCGTGTAAAGGCCTGGCCTGTGCGCCCTGACCGCGACGGCAGCACGCAATCCATCATGTCGATGCCGCGTTCCACGGCACCCACGATGTCCTCGGGCTTGCCCACGCCCATCAGGTAGCGCGGCCGGTCGGCGGGCAGCATGCCGGGGGCGTAATCAAGCACGCCGAACATCGCCTGCTGCCCCTCGCCCACGGCCAGCCCGCCCACCGCATAGCCATCAAAGCCGATCCGGCACAGCGCCGCCGCACTTTCCGCGCGCAGCTCCTGCGTGACGCCGCCCTGCTGGATGCCGAACAGCGCGTGGCCCGGCCGGTCGCCAAAGGCATCGCGGGACCGCTGCGCCCAGCGCATCGACAGGCGCATCGACTTGGCCACCTCGGCCTCTGTCGCGGGAAGGGCGGGGCATTCATCGAAACACATCACGATGTCGCTGCCCAGAAGGCGCTGGATTTCCATGCTGCGTTCCGGCGTCAGCCAGTGTTCCGACCCGTCGACATGGCTTTTGAAACGGACACCCTCTTCGGTCAGCTTGCGCAGGCCGGACAGGCTCATCACCTGAAACCCGCCCGAATCGGTCAGGATGGGCCGCTGCCAGTTCATGAAACGGTGCAGCCCGCCCAGCCGGTCGATCCGCTCGGCCGTCGGGCGCAGCATCAGATGATATGTGTTGCCCAGCAGGATGTCGGCCCCGGTTTCGCGCACCGACCCCGGCAGCATCGCCTTGACCGTGGCCGCCGTGCCCACGGGCATAAAGGCGGGCGTGCGGATTTCGCCGCGCGGGGTCTTGATGGTGCCGGTGCGCGCGGCCCCGTCGGTTGCGGACAGATGAAAGGAAAACGCCGTCATGATCGCCCCGCTGATCCGTTCCGCTTCATAGGCCTTCTGGCGGCGGTGCCAAGGCCCTGCGGCCCGACCTGCGCTTGCGCAAAGTCGCGCCCGCGACACGGCTGCGGCCCCACTGGACCCCGCCGCACCATTTCCTTATATAAACGGTCAAGTAACCGCGAGGCGAGCATGACCAGCCAAGGCCCGGACCGCATCGAAGGCGCGCCGCTGATCCGCCCTTCCACCACGGACCACCCGCTTTACGACGATGTCGTCGGGGCCTGCCGCACCGTCTTCGACCCGGAGATTCCGGTGAACATCTTTGATCTGGGGCTGGTTTACACCATTGAAATCACACCGGACAACGCGGTCGAAATCATGATGACCCTGACCGCGCCGGGCTGCCCCGTGGCGGGCGAGATGCCAGGCTGGGTGGCCGATGCCGTGGAACCGCTGCCCGGCGTCCGGCAGGTCAATGTCCAGATGACCTTCGACCCCCCCTGGGGGATGGAGATGATGTCGGACGAGGCAAAGCTGGAGCTTGGCTTCATGTGACGGACCCGGGGCGCTTGCGTCCGGATGGCCATGATGCGGATTGCAGGGCGCGCCATCGCGCGGTTGCAGGCGGTGCCGGACGCGCCAGTGGCGGCGGCACCATGCGCGACCGGTCTGCGACGGGCTGGTTCCCGGCGCTGATGTCGTGGTCGCTGCCGGGGCGGTGGCCCCGAAGACTGTCGGCGAAGGGGCGGCGCTGGCGGGCAACCCGGTCCGAAGCCTTGACGGACCCCGCGGCCTGACCATCTGCCGCCTTGAGATTGCGCCCGCCACGTCTTACCTTCACGCCCAGTGATCAGGAGCTTTCCCATGTTCGGCATTCCCGGAAAACAGGCCGTCACCCTTACGCCCGCCGCGGTACGGCAGATCGTCCGGCTGATGGAACGGCAGGGGGCCAGCGGGTTGCGCATCGGCGTCAAGAAAGGCGGGTGCGCGGGAATGGAATACACCATGGAAGTCGCCCAAGGCATCAATCCGATGGACGAGCTTGTGGAACAGGACGGTGCCCGCGTGATGATCGCACCGATGGCGCAGATGTTTCTGTTCGGCACCGAGATCGACTATGAAACCTCGCTGCTGGCGGCCGGGTTCAAGTTCAACAACCCCAACGTGTCCGAGTCCTGCGGCTGCGGCGAATCGATCAAGTTCAGGGATCAGCCCGCAGCGGACCCTGCCCGCGCCTGACCCCGGTTTCCTTGGCGCGCGGCATCGCGTAAGGCTGGCCCCAGCCGAGTCCTGGGGGAAACCGCGATGCGCAAACTTGCTGCCGGAAACTGGAAGATGAACGGGCTCTCTGCCCAGCTGGCCGAGGTGGCCGCGCTGATCGCCGCCCATCCCCAGCCGCGATCCGAGGTCCTGCTGTGTCCGCCCGCCACGCTGCTGGCCCCGATGGCGCAGGCGGCTGCGGGACGGATCGCGCTGGGCGGGCAGGACTGCCACCCGAATTCCTCCGGTGCCCATACGGGCGACATCTCGGCCGCGATGCTGGCCGATGCGGGGGCTGCCTTTGTCATCCTGGGCCATTCCGAACGCCGGGCCGACCATGGCGAAACCGACGCGCTGGTGCGCGCCAAGGCCGAGGCGGCGGCAAAAGCCGGCCTTGTGGCCATCATCTGCGTCGGGGAAACCGAAGCGCAGCGCGACGCGGGCGAAACCCTGGCCGTGATTGCAGGCCAGCTTGCCGGTTCTGTGCCGGATGCCGCATCCCCGCAGACGACCGTCATCGCCTATGAGCCGGTCTGGGCCATCGGCACGGGCCGCACCCCGACCCTGCCCGAGATTGCCGAAGTTCATGCCGATATCCGCGCCCGCCTGACGGCCCGTTTCGGGGCGGCGGCTTCCGGGTTCCGCCTGCTTTACGGCGGGTCGGTGAAACCGTCGAACGCCGCCGCGATCTTTGCGCTGCCCGATGTCGATGGTGCCCTGGTGGGCGGGGCCAGCCTGAAGGCGGCCGATTTCGGCGCGATCATCGCCGCCCTGGACGCCGCCTGAGGACGGGCGCGTGTCGCTGGCGGACGGTCAGGCACCCGCCGCGCACCGCAAGAGTGGCGTCACCCGGGGAGTGATCTGATGACCGATGCCGCTTCGCCTTCACCTTCGGCGCTGACAGCCAATGCGCTGTGCCTTCTGTCGATGATCACCTGGGCGGCAGGGCTGCCCGCGCTGGGCCATCTGGTGCAGGTCATTCCGCCGGTGACATTGACGGCCTTTCGCGTGGGGCTGGCCGGTGTTGTCCTGGTGATCGTCTGGATGCTGCGGGAGGGCACGGGCCCGGTGCGGCGCGCGCCGTGGATGCGCGGCATCGGGGTGGGATTCGTCGTGATGGGCGTGGGGGCCGTCCTGGTGGCCGTGGCGCTGGAGCGAACCGATCCGGTAACGGTCGCCATCATCACCGCGATGATGCCGGTGATCGGGATCTCGCTCGAATGCCTGCTGGACGGCCGGCGGCTGACGGTGGCGCTGGTGCTGGGGCTGGTCCTGTCGCTGGCGGGCGGGATGGTGGCGCTGGACCTTGGGGCGGCCAGGCCTGGCCTTGGTCTGGGGGCGCTGGCCGCTTTCGGGTCGGTCTTTGCCTTTACCTGGGGGTCGCGCGCCACCGTCACCGCCTTTGCGGACCTGACCCCGCTGGGCCGCACGGCCATCACCGTGGCTGGCGCGGGCATCAGCATGTCGGTGCTGGCGCTGGCCTATGCCTGGGCCGGCGGGGCCGCCGTACGCTGGGACAGTATCGGCCTGACGGAGGTGGCCGCGCTTGTCGCGGCTTCGGTCGGGTCGATCGCGGTCAGCCAGACGCTATGGATCGTCTCGGTCGGCCTGTTGGGCATCGGCATCGCCAGCCTGCATATGAACGCGGTGCCTTTCTATGTCATGCTGATCACTTTCGCGCTGGGCGGCAGCTGGAACTGGGCGCAGGCGGCGGGGGCGGCCATCGTGGTGCTGGGTGTGGCCGTGGCCCAGGGGGTCCTGACCCGGCGGCGGGCCTGATCATGGAGCGCCTGCACCAGTCGCCCACCGATCCGGAGTTTGTGCAGAACCCCTACCCTTTCTATGACCGCGCGCGGGCGGCGGGGCCGTTCTTTTTCTGGGAAGATTACGGCCTGGTCTGTTGCACCTCTGCGACCGGGGTCAATGCCATCCTGCGCGACCGCCGCTTCGGGCGCGAGGTGCCGCCGGAAAAGCGCGCGCCGGTGCCTGCGCATCTTGCCCCCTTCTACGCGGTCGAAGCCCATTCGATGCTGGAACTGGAACCGCCGCGCCACACCCGCCTGCGCGGCCTGGTGCTGCGCGCCTTCACCTCGCGCCGGATCGCGGCGCTGGAGCCCGAGATTGCCGCGCTTTGCGATGATCTGATCGCGGCGCTGCCGCAGGGGCCGTTCGACCTGCTGCGCCATTTCGGGCAGAAGCTGCCGGTCATCGTCATCGCCCGGCTGCTGGGTGTGCCAGAGGCGATGTCGGATGACCTGCTGCGCTGGTCCAACGCCATGGTGGGCATGTATATGGCCGGTCGCACGCGCGAGACGGAAGACCGCGCGGTGGCCGCCACCGAAAGCTTCGTGGCCTTCCTGCGCGACTATGTGCGCGACCGCCGCGCCCGACCCGCCGACGATCTGATCACCCATCTGATCGCCGCCGAATCCGACGGCGAGCGTCTGACCACGGACGAGATGATCTCTACCTGCATCCTGCTGCTGAACGCGGGCCACGAGGCTACCGTGCACAGCCTGGGCAACGGGGTGAAGACCCTGCTGGAAACGCGCACCCCGCCCGCCGCCCTGTTGCCGGACCGGATCGCGGGCACGGTCGAGGAACTGCTGCGCTTTGATCCGCCGCTGCACCTGTTCACGCGGCACGCCTATGCGCCGGTCGATGTGCTGGGCCACGGCTTTGACCGGGGCGACGAGGTCGGTCTGCTGCTGGCGGCCGCCAACCGCGACCCGCGCGCCTGGGACAGGCCGGCGCGTTTCGATCCGGCGCGGCCGGAAAAGGTCAACCTGGCCTTTGGCGGGGGGCTGCATTTCTGCGTCGGGGCACCACTGGCCCGGCTGGAGCTGCAGATCGCCCTGCCCCGCCTGTTCGCCCGCCTGCCAAAGCTGCGGCTGGCCGGGCCGCCACGCTATGCGGATGTGTTCCATTTCCACGGGCTGGAGCGTTTGATGGTCCGCGCCGACTGACCGCTTTGCGTTTCTTTTCGGCCCCAATACCCCGGGGTCCGGGGCAGCGCCCCGGGTGGCGTCACAGGGGCAACATCGTGGTTGCCTTGATTTCTTCCATGCTGAGCAGCGCCGTCACGTTGTAGATGCGCACTTCGGCGATCAGCGCCTGATAAAAGGTGTCATAGGCCCTGGCATTGGCGACGCGAACCTTCAGGATATAGTCGATGTCACCGGCCAGCCGGTGCGCCTCCAGCACCTCGGGGCGGTCGCGCAGCACCTGCAGGAAGCGGCGCTGCCAGTCAGCCTCGTGTTCGCTGGTGCGGATCAGCACAAAAAAGCAGGCCTCCAGACCCAGCGCCTCGGCATCCAGCAGCGCGGTCTGGCGCAGGATCACCCCGGCCTCTTTCATCCGGCGGATCCGGTTCCAGACCGGGGTCTTGGACGAGCCGACCCTGCGGGCGATGTCCTCCAGCGACCGGTCTGCATCTTCCTGCAGTTCCGCAAGAATTTTCCTGTCCATCTCGTCCAGCCGGGCTGCCATTCGCCGATTTCCCCTGTTTGTGGAATTCTGTTCCAAGCATGCCCAGAATGGGAACAAACATCCTTATCTGCAAGGGCTACTGGCGCAGAACAGGGAAAATGTCCTAATCTGGCGCAGGAGTTATCCCTGCAGCCGGACCCCGCGCCGATGTTCGATCTTGCCGCCTCTGCCGTTTGCGCCGCCGCGCCCGGACAGGTCACCTTTGTCGGGGCCGGTCCGGGCGACCCGGATCATCTGACGCTGAAGGCGCTGCGGGCGCTTCAGCAGGCGGATGTCGTGATTCACGACAGGCTGGTCGGGGCGGGCGTTCTGGCGTTGGCCAACCCGGCGGCAGTGCTTGTGGATGTGGGCAAGACCGGGTTCGGGCCGTCTGCCGCGCAGGAAGACATCGATGCGCGGATTGTGGCCGAGGCGCGGCTGGGACGGCGCGTGGTGCGCCTGAAGGGCGGCGATTGCGGCATTTTCGGCCGGCTGGATGAAGAGATCGCGGCGCTGGACCGCGCCGGCCTTGGCTGGTCGATCGTGCCGGGCCTGACGGCGGCCGTCGCGGCGGCGGCCGCGATCGGACAAAGCCTGACGCGCCGGGGGCGCAATGCGTCCGTCCGGATCGTGACCGGGCACGACATGGCCGGCTTCGCCGAACAGGACTGGCGCGGCATGGCCCGCCGGGGAGAGGTTGCGGCGATCTACATGGGCAAGAAATCGGCCCGTTTCCTGCAGGGCCGCCTGATGATGCACGGGGCGGCAGCCGATACGCCCATCACCATCGTGGAGAATGCCTCGCGCGCCGACGAGCGCACCGTGGCCACGTCACTGGCCGATTTGCCCAAGGCGCTGGGCGACATTGCGGGGCCTGCCGTCCTGCTGTACGGTCTGGCACCGCGGCGTGCCGCTGCAACCCTGTCCCGGTTGAAGGAAGCCCGGTCATGAAGGGCCGGTTCACGCCAAAGGTCGTCACCGCAAACGACCTGCGCCTGGGCGATGTCGTCTATCTGACGCCCGATGACCGCTGGTCGCGCCTGCATCACGAGGCGGAGCTGATTGCCGACGAGGCCGTGGCGCAACTGCGTCTGCATTTTGCGGCCGCACAGAAGCTGACCGTGGTCGGGGCCTATCTGGCCGATGCGAAAGCCGGGCCCCACGGCCCCGAGCCGGTGCATTTCCGCGAGGCCTTCCGCGCGCGCGGGCCGTCGAACTACCGGCACGGCAAGCAGGCCGACCTGACCTGATGCGCCCTGTCTGATCACCCCTTTGCAAGCCCCCTTGGTCCGAAAGCCAGCCGCCATGTATGATTATTCAGACTTCGATGATGCCTTCGTGCGGGCCCGGGTGGCGCAGTTCGCAGGCCAGGTCGCGCGGCGGCTTGACGGATCGCTGACCGAAGAGGAATTCCGGCCCCTGCGGCTGATGAACGGCCTTTATCTGCAGCTGCACGCCTATATGCTGCGCGTGGCCATTCCTTATGGCACGCTGAACCCGCGCCAGATGCGCCAGTTGGGGCTGATCGCCGACCGCTGGGACAAGGGATACGGGCATTTCACCACGCGCCAGAACATCCAGTTCAACTGGCCAAAGCTGGAAGATGTGCCCGCCATCCTGTCGGCCCTGGCCGATGTGGGGATGCATGCCATCCAGACCAGCGGCAACTGCGTGCGCAACGTGACGGCAGATCATTTCGCCGGGGCCGCTGCGGATGAAATCGAAGATCCGCGTCCGGTGGCCGAACTGCTGCGGCAATGGTCCACCGACCATCCGGAATTCCAGTTCCTGCCGCGCAAGTTCAAGATCGCCATCACCGGCAGCCCGAACGACCGGGCGGTGACGCGCGCCCATGACATCGGCCTGCGCATGGTGCGCGATGCCGCCGGGATGCCGGGGTTCGAGGTGATCGTGGGCGGCGGGCTGGGCCGCACGCCGATGATCGGCCACAAGGTGCGCGACTTCCTGCCGAAGGCGGACCTTCTGCCTTATGTCGAGGCGATCCTGAGCGTGTACAACATGCTGGGACGGCGTGACAACAAGTACAAGGCGCGCATCAAGATCACCGTCCATGAAACCGGGGTCGAAGAGATGACCCGGCTGATCGAGGACCGCTTCGCGCAGATCCGCCCCCAGTTCGGCGGTCATGATCAGGCGCTTCTGGCCGAAATCGAAGCCGCCTTTGCGCCGCCCGCATTCCGCGATGCGCCCACCGATGCCTATGATGCCTTCCGCGCCGCCGATCCGGTGTTCCGCGCCTGGGCCGACACCAACCTGGCGCTGCACCGCAACCCGCAATACGCGATCGTCACGGTCAGCCTGAAAGCCCATGGCGAAACCCCCGGCGATGCCACGGGCGACCAGATGCGGCTTCTGGCCGATCTGGCCGAACGCTATGGTCATTCCGAGCTGCGCATCAGCCACGAGCAGAACGTGATCCTGCCGCATGTCCACAAGTCGGACCTGCCCGCGCTGCATGCGGCGCTGGTGCAGGCCGGGCTGGGTACGGCCAATGTCGGGCTGATCTCGGACATCATCGCCTGCCCCGGCATGGATTACTGCGCCCTGGCCACGGCACGGTCGATTCCGGTGGCCCAGGACATCGCCCGGCATTTCGACGCGCTGAAGCTGGAGCATGACATTGGCCCGCTGAAGATCAAGATCAGCGGCTGCATCAATGCCTGCGGGCATCACCATGTCGGGCATATCGGGATTCTCGGGCTGGACCGGGCCGGGGTGGAAAGCTACCAGATCACCCTGGGCGGCGACGGCAGCGAAACCGCCGTGATCGGCGAACGGGCCGGGCCGGGCTTTGCCTATGATCAGATCCTGCCCGCGATCGGGCGGATCATCACCGCCTATCTGGCGATCCGCCAGTCACCGCACGAGACCTTCCTTGAAACCTTCCGCCGCACCGGCATGGGTCCGTTCAAGGCAGCCCTTTACCCCGAGGAAGGGGCGCAGGATGCCGCTTGATCCGGTCTTTGCAAGCCTGTCCGACAGGGTGGCCCAGCTGAACGACCGCTACAGGCACCATGCGGCGGTGTCGGTTCTTGAACATGCCCTGGGGGATCCCGACGTGGGTCGCACGGCGCTGGTGTCGTCCTTCGGGGCGGAATCAGTGGTGCTGTTGCACATGATCGCGGTGATCGCGCGCACCACGCCGGTGCTGTTCATCGACACCCAGATGCTGTTTGCCGAAACCCTGGCCTATCAGCAGGAGGTGGCCGAAAAGCTGGGTCTGACCAATATCGTCACGGTCCGGGCGGACCCGGCGCGGCTGGCCTTTGAAGACCCCGACAACACGCTGCACCAGTTCAACGCCGATGCCTGCTGCGCCCTGCGCAAGACCGAACCGCTGGAACGGGCGCTGCAGGGCTATGATGCCTGGATTACGGGGCGCAAGCGGTTTCAGGGCAGCACACGGGCGACGGTGGAGTTCTTTGAGGCCGAGGGCGATCTGCGGATCAAGGTCAATCCGCTGGCGCATTGGGGCCGCGAGGATCTGCAGGATTACATGGTCAACAACCGCCTGCCGCGGCACCCGCTGGTGGCCAGGGGCTATCCGTCCATCGGCTGCGCGCCCTGTACCAGCCCGGTCGCCCCCGGCGAAGACCCGCGCGCAGGTCGCTGGCGCGGCAGCGCCAAGACCGAATGCGGCATTCATTTCATCGACGGGCGCGCGGTGCGCGGCCCACTTGCGCAAGGAACCGCCACATGACCGCGCCCGTCATCGTCACCGACACCGGCTTTGCCGCCGATGACTGGCAGGGCGGATTCGTGCCGCTGGCCGACAGCGCCGTCAGCGACGGCAGGGGCATCGATCTGGCCAACACCGATGATCCGGCGCGGCTGTCCAACCGCCTGGCTGAGATTGCGATGATCCGCATTGCCTTTCCGGTCTTCTCGGACGGGCGCGGCTTTACCCTGGCCCGGCGGCTGCGCGAGATGGGCTTTGCCGGGCGTCTGCGCGCACAGGGCCATGTCATTGCCGACCAATATGCCATGGCCCGCCGCTGCGGCTTTGACGAGGTCGAGATTTCCGCAGACCTGGCCGCGCGCCAGCCCGAAGATCAGTGGCGTTTCCGTGCCAACTGGCGCGCCCACGATTATCAGACGCGGCTGCGGGCCTGAAAACGGGGTTCCCCTGCGGGCCCGCCTCGCGTATTGCAAATGCCGGATGACATGACCGAAGTTGCCGCAGTGACCCAGCCCGCCGCCTTGAAGGCCCGCCTGCCCGATGCCCAGACCGTGACAGCGGTGCAGCACTGGACCGACCGTCTCTTTTCCTTTCGCGTGACGCGGCCGCCAAGCCTGCGCTTCCGGTCGGGGGAATTCGTGATGATCGGGCTGATGGGTGACACCGGCAAACCCGTGCTGCGCGCCTATTCCATCGCCTCGCCCGCCTGGGATGACGAGCTGGAGTTCTATTCGATCAAGGTGCCCGACGGCCCTCTGACGTCAAAGCTGCAGCATATCCGGCCGGGCGACGAGATCATCCTGCGCCCCAAGGCGGTGGGCACGCTGGTGCTGGATGCGCTGCTGCCGGGCAAGCGGCTGTGGTTTCTGGCCACCGGCACCGGCATTGCACCCTTTGCCAGCCTGATGCGCGACCCGGAAACCTATGAGCGCTACGATCAGGTCATCATGATGCACACCTGCCGTGAAGCGGCAGAACTGGCCTATGGCCGCACGCTGGTTGAAGGGCTGACGGACGATCCGCTGATCGGCGAACTGGTGGAGGGCAAGCTTCTGTACTACCCCACCACCACGCGCGAACCCTCTGCGCAGATGGGCCGGATCACCGACACCCTGACCTCTGGCAAGGTCTTTGCCGATCTGGGTCTGCCGCCGATGGACCCGGCGCAGGACCGCGCGATGGTCTGCGGATCCCTGGCCTTCAACCTTGATGTCAAGGCGGTGCTGGAAGGGTTCGGTCTGCGCGAAGGCGCCAATTCCGAACCGCTGGACTATGTCGTTGAAAAGGCCTTCGTCGGCGACGGAATCTGACCCTGCGGGCGGCTGCCGTCCGACGGGCCGGGCAGGCCGCAGAACCGGCAGCGCAGGCCCCGCGCGAAAGGGGCCGGAAGAACCCTCACGTCAGGCCCTTTGCGGGAAACCCGGCCCCGGCAGCGCTGACCGCCACCGGGGCCGGGTCGGATCAAAGACCCATGGCCTGCTTGAGCTGGTCCAGCACGCCCTGAACGGCAGCGGGGCTGTCTTTCACCGAATTGTAAGTCGCCGTCAGCGTGTCCTTGACCGACTGGCTGACGGGGGCTGCGGCAATGCGCGCGGTGATCTCTTCGGCGCTGAGCTTGGTTGCATCCCAGACCCAGGTTGCGGCTTCGCCCACAGCGGCACCGGCATCTGTTGCGGCCCCGGTCACGGCATCGGCGGCCCCTGTGGCCGCATCGGTCACCGCGTCTGCGGCCTTCTTCGCAGCCCCGGTTGCGGTGGCGGCGGCGTCTTCGGCGGCCTTGGCGGCGGCGGCAGCGGCATCTTCGGCGGCCCTGGCCGCTTCGGCGGCGGCCTCTTCTGCCGCCTTGGCGGCGGCAGCGGCCTCAGCGGCCGCTTTCTCCCCGGCGGCCTTGGCGGCGGCTTCGGCAGCCGCTGCGGCTTCCTGTGCGGCGCGCTGGGCCGGAACATAGCTGAACTGATAATAGGCACCGATCGCAACGGCGGCGGCAATGACGACAAGCCAGAATTTTTTCATGTGGTTTCCCCCATTTCCCAGGGATTGTTCCCTGCTGCGCATATGGCACTTGCAGCGGAACTGTGAAAGACCCGAACGCGGTGCCGCAAAGGCCCGAAAAGCCGGTTGAAAGCCGGGCCTGCGGGGTCTATTGTGCCCGCCGCTGAACGGACATGATCAAAGGAACGACACCATAGCTCGCAGACCCCACAACGCCCCGCCGCAACGCGAAACGGGCCCCCGTGTGAATGACCGCATCCGCTCTGCCGAAATCCGTCTGATTGGTGCCGATGGCGAAAACATCGGCATAGTGACGCCCGCCCGCGCCATGGCCATGGCCGCCGAGGCCGGGCTGGATCTGGTGGAAATCTCTCCGAATGCCGAACCGCCGGTCTGCAAGATCATGGACTTCGGCAAGTTCAAATATGAACAGCAAAAGCGCGAGGCCGAAGCCCGCAAGAAGCAGAAGATCATCGAGATCAAGGAAATCAAGTTCCGCCCCGGAACCGATACCCATGACTATGATGTCAAGATGCGCTCGGTGCTGAAGTTCCTTGATGAGGGCGACAAGGTGAAGGTCACCTTGCGCTTTCGCGGGCGCGAGATGGCCCACCAGGACCTTGGCCTTGAACTGCTGAACCGGGTGGCCGGTGATGTCGGCGACGCCGGCAAGGTCGAAAGCATGCCGCGCCTTGAGGGGCGCCAGATGGTCATGATGATCGGCCCCAAATGACGGCGGTCAGACCGGGGGTTTCACACCCCGTCGCCGGTTGGTCGTGGGGCCAATGGCGCACAACCGGCGACCCCCGTGGGATGTTTGTGAACAGAAAACTCAATCAGGAAACGGGCCGGGCGCACAACCGCGCACAGTGGTTCCTTGCAGCCTTGGACCGGGCTTCAGGCCTGACCCGCATCGGGGTGGACCGGAAAGAGGCCGGTGCCGCTTTTCATCGCAGGAAGATTGCGCATCCTGCCCAGCCATGACTGCAGCACCGGCGTTGGTTCAACCCCGGCCTCGGCAAGCCACTGCGCATAGCCCCAGACGGCGCAATCCCCGATTCCGGGTGTTTCGCCATGCAGGAAGGCCGCATCGCCCAGCAGCAGCCCGAAGCGGCGGCAATCAGCCTCAAAACGCATCCGCAGCCAGTCCACCGCGCCAGGCGGAAAGCCCTTTCCCCGGGTTCGGCGCGCCTCTTTCAACTGCGGCAGGCACATGCCGATGCGGTTGGCTTCCCACATCAGGATCTCGCGCCCCCGCCGGATCCCGGCAGGCGATTCCCCGCCCAGGCAGCGAAACCGGCAGGCAATTTCCAGCAGGATCGCACCGGACTGCACATGGGGGTCCCCGTCAATTGTGAGCACCGGAACCTCGGCAAAGGGGCTTAGGCGGCGAAAATCTGCGGGTCTGGAGGCCGGATCAGCCCAGATGTCGATCCACACCGCCCGGTATGGCAGACCGGCAAGCGACAGGGCCAGCGCAACCTTGCAGGCGTGACCGGAGTCCGGATGTCCGTAGAGAACAAGATCAACCATGCGTCGGACGCCCCTGTTGCGCTTCGCGCGGCTGCGGGCGGACCGGAATTTCCTTGAGCAGGCCGCCCACGCCCATCGCCGCAATGTCATCGTCCGTCAGGGTCAGCCCGCAGGCCAGCCGTTCCAGCACCCAGTCCGCCCCGTTGAGCGCCAAAGAGCGGGCACATCCGGGCAGGCCGATCACCGGGCGGCTGCCAAGGTGGCCGTGAAACAGCAGGTTGCCCGGATCAACCGGCATGCCAAAACGCAGGACCGTCCCGCCCCCCGCCCGCACCGCCTGCGGGGCGGTATCACAAGGATCGGAGGTGGCCGATCCGGTCAGGATCAGCAGCATCTCGCCCGGCAGGTTTGCCAGTGCCTTGGCCATGGCATCGGTTTCGTGCGGGACAGTGGCAACACCGGCCAGGGTCATGCCCAGCGCGCGCAGCCGCGCCTCTACCGCCCGGCGCCCCTTGGCGATCAGCCTGTCCTGCTGGCCCGGCACATCCGTCATCAGCAGGCCGGCACTGGCCCTGATCACCGGCTGCACCCGGATCGCCCGCTGCGCCAGCGCCTCGGCCTGCGCAAGCGCCGCCCGCGGCACGGCATAGGTGATGATCTTGACGGTGCCGACCAGCGTTCCGGCCGAGACGCGGGCAAAGGGCGACAACGTGGCCAGAGTGATCGCCGGATCGATCCGGTTCAGCGCATGGATCGCCGCCGGGTCAAGCAGGACAATACCGGGGGCAACCGCATTCAGATTGACCCGTCCCGTGAAGGGATCGGTCAGCACCAGCCCCGCCGCCGCCGGATCAGGCACAAGCGCCGCCGCCAGCCGGGCCGCTGCGGCATCCTCGGGCACATCGTCCGGGCCGGGCCGGGCGGCGACCACCTGGGCGATCCCGGCGGCGCGCAGGCGCGCGATATCGTCCGGGCCCAGCATCAGTCCCTTGCGCAGGCGGTGGCCGTTCAGCATGACCGAATGCGCCAGAATCGCCCCTTCCGCCTGATCTGTCGCGACCGGGCCGAACTCCATCATCCCTGCCTCAGAACCTGGGTGATCTGGGCCAGGATTGACACGGCAATCTCGGCGGGGCTTTTTGCGCCAATGTTCAGCCCGACAGGCGCGTGGATGCGGGCGATCCGGTCTTCGCCGAACCCTTGGGCGCGCAGCCGTTCAACCCTTTTCGCATGGGTGCGGGCAGAGCCGAGACAGCCGAGGTAAAAGACCGGTGCGTTCAGCGCCACGCGGATCGCCGGATCGTCCAGCTTGGGGTCATGCGTCAGCGTCACTACGGCGGTGCGCGCATCGGGGGCAAGGGCCGCCATCGCCTCGTCCGGCCAGTCGGCGATGATGGTTTCGCCCGGAAAGCGCGCGGCAGAACCGAAGGCATCGCGCGGATCGATCAGCACCGGATCATAGCCGCAGGCGCGCGCCATCTGCAGCAGGGGCTGGGCAATGTGCACCGCCCCCACGACGATCATCCGCAAGGGCGGGTTGTGAACACCGATGAAGAGGCCGCCGTCTTCCATCCCGGACCGGTCAGAGCGGAACCGGGCCTGCACGGCGGCCTCGCCTGCGCCGTCGGTCAGCCGGTGCGCCCAGGTCGCGGTATCCGTCAGCAGGGCGGCAGGCAGGCGGGCGGCGCGGGCCGCCACAAGACCGGCCAGCATCGCTTCGGTCAGCTGCGCCCCCACCGGCACCACCATGACGCGGATGGTCCCGCCGCAGGCCAGTCCCACGGCAAAGGCAGCCTCGTCGCTGACGCCATAGGTCAGCAGACGCGGGCGGCCGTCTGCCAGGGCATCGATCGCCTCGGCCACGACCGCGCCTTCGACACAGCCGCCCGAGACCGACCCCATCATGTCTCCGTCACCGGCAATCACAAGCTGGCTGCCCACCGGGCGCGGGGCGGAACCCCAGGTTTCCACCACCGTGGCCAGGGCCGCACCGCGCCCGGCCCGGTGCCAGGCAAGGGCGGTTTCGGGAATGCTGTCATGGTCGGCGCGCGGCATCGGTCATCTCCCCATTGGCGACTATGATCTGCGCAATGGCCCGGTGCCAGTGCAATTTTGCCTTTACACCACTCGGTGTAACCTGCGCCGCCCGACCTTGAGTCCCGCCCGACGGACGGTTTCCATCGCTTTGCGCGCCCTTCTGTTCACCCCGGTCGCTGGCTCTGTTGCACAAATCGGCTGAGGGCCGGACTTCCCCTTCCCCCGGACAAACCTGTTCCACGACCGTCGCGACGGGGATGCCGAGCGCGGCGAAGCCGTTCAGAACGGCAACACGGATCCGGAACTCTGCGACCTGACGGTCGAAATCCCGCGCCATGAGGCGCTGACCCGGCAGTTTCACACAGTGCAACTTTGTTTCGACGCGGCTCCGGCGGTGGTAGCCGCTCCATCGTCGCCAGAGCGCGCAGCCTGGGTATTTTGACGCCCTCAGAGCCTTGTTGCGCGCGACCGCGCCTGCTGTGGCCGTCTTCAAGGGCTTCGCGGTCTTTCGCGGCGGAATCACGGCGGCTGCGCCGCGTTCGGCGATGGCATCGTGACGCTTTCGGGTATCGCAGGCACTATTGGCGGTGACACTGGCGATGTCCTGGTCGCCGGGACTTTGGGCCAGCGGTTTGGGCGGCATGGGCGCGTCACCCACGCCGCTTTTGGTGATCTCGACCGCCCGAACCTCCAGTGTTTCTTCATCAATCCCGAGGTAAATCTTGCACCCGACCCGCCGCCTGGTCCCGCCATGTTCGCGCGCATTCCACTCGCCTTCGCACTCGCCCCTGATCCCCCTCGCCGGTTCGCTCGAACCGGTGGCGCTCACCGGCTCGATGTCGATCAAGAGGTGCAGCGGAGCTTGCGGCCCCCGATGCGGGATATCTACGGCCAGGGTCTTCTGGCGTCGGCTGAGCGTGCTGAAGTCCGGCACGTCCCAGTCGAGGCCGACCCGACAAAGCAGGCTCTCTGCGAACCCGGTCGTATGCCGCAGCGCCGTGCTGACCAGCACCTTCATCATCAGGCCGGTCTGCACCGAAGCGTCACTGCAGACAGGTTGTCGCCCGCGCTTGCCGGTCGGCTTCGCCGCACACGCCATCTCAGGACCAAACCAGATCGTCAGCGACCCTCGGCGCTTGCGCACCTTGTTGTACTCGGGCCAGTTCAGGGTCTTGTAAGCCGATGTGTTCAATCTGCTCATGCAGTCCAGCTATCACGCTGGATTCAAAAGATGAATTCCTAACGGGATTTGTGCAACAAAGCCCCGGCACCGTCAAAGAGATGCAAGGACCGCAACACTTCAGACCTCATAACGTGACAGATTTCTCTCTGGCGCCTTCTATCTGTCCAGGAGAAGAGGATTTGGTTGGCAGGCGACGTGACTTCGGTTTTCCCCTACTTCCGCCGCCGGTGTTCTTCCAGCCTTGGCATGATCTCGACGAAGTTGCAGGGCTTGTGGCGGTAGTCGAGCTGCCAGCGCAGGATCTCGTCCCAGGCATCGCGGCAGGCGGAAGGCGATCCGGGCAGGGCGAACAGCCAGGTGCCCTGGGCCACCCCGCCGCAGGCGCGCGACTGCACCGCCGAGGTGCCGATCTTTTGCATCGACACCATGGTGAACATGGTCGCGAAGGCTTCGATTTCCTTCTCATAGATGTCGCGGTGCGCCTCCACCGTCACATCGCGCCCGGTCAGGCCGGTGCCGCCGGTGGTCAGCACCACGTCAATGGCCGGGTCGGCGCACCAGCGGCGCAGATGCGCGACAATCGCCGCGCGGTCATCCCGTTCCATGCCGCGCGCTGCCAGGATATGGCCCGCATCCGTCAGCCGGTCTGCCAGCGTGTCGCCGGACGTGTCCGTCTCGGGCCTCCGCGTGTCGGAGACGGTCAGCACCGCAATCCGCACCGGCACAAACTCTCGTGTCTCGTCGATCCGGTTCATGATCTTGTCCTCAGATGGGCTTTCAGGCTTAACAGATCCGCCCAGGCCTCGCGTTTGGCCACCGGGTTGCGCAGCAGATAGGCGGGGTGGACCATCGGCAACACCGGCTTTCCCAGCGCCTCGTTCCATTGCCCGCGCAGGCGGGTGATGCCCCTGACCCCCAGCAGCGCCGACAGCGGCGTGTTGCCCATGACGACAATCACCTTGGGGTCGGCAAGGGCGATATGGCGCTGCAGGAAGGGCAGCATCATCGCCACCTCGTCCGGGGTCGGGTCGCGGTTCTGGGGCGGGCGCCAGACCATGACGTTTGTGATGTAAAGCGCCTGCACCGGGTCCTGCGCCGTGCGCGACAGGCCGATGGCCGCGAACATCCGGTCCAGCAGCTGGCCCGCACGGCCCACGAAGGGACGTCCCGCAAGGTCCTCGTCCCGCCCCGGCGCCTCGCCCACCACCATCACCTGCGCGCCGGGCAGACCATCGGCAAAGACCAGCGATTTCGCCCCGCGTTTCACCTCGCAATGCTCGAATGCCGCCAGGGCCCCGCGCAGCGCCTCCAGGCTGTGCGCCTGTGCTGCGGCCTCGGTCGCTGCCCGCACCGCAACGGCGCTGTCCGGTCCGGCCGCCGCTGCGGGTGCCGCCGCCGCAGGGCGCGCCACAGCAAAGGGCGGAACCGCCGGGGCGCCCGCTGCCACCGTTTCATAGCGGTTGACCGGCGTTTCCCCCAAGGCCACGTCTGCGCCAAGCTCCATCTGCCAGGCCAGCGCCGCAAGGTCCGCACGAAAGGTCAGGTCGGTGTCCATGGCCGCAAGACTATGCCCCCCGGCCCCTGCGGTAAACCGCTTGTTCGGCCCCGGCGCGCTTTCTATAAGCGTCAAGCCGGGCCGCCCCGGCACAAGAGAGGTTCCGATGACATTCCGCGCCCGCCACCTGCTGGGGATCGAGCACCTGGCACCCGGGGAAATCCGCACGGTGCTTGACCTGTCGGAACGCTATGTCGATCTGAACCGCCGCACCATCAAGCGCACCGATGTGCTGGCGGGCATGACCCAGGTCAACATGTTCTTCGAGGCGTCGACCCGCACCCAGGCCAGTTTCGAACTGGCCGGCAAGCGCCTTGGTGCGGATGTGATGACGATGTCGGTTGCCCAGTCCAGCGTGAGGAAGGGGGAAACCCTGATCGACACCGCGCTGACGCTGAACGCGATGCAGCCTGATCTGCTGGTGGTGCGGCACCCGTCCTCGGGCGCGGTCAGCCTGCTGGCGTCCAAGGTGACCTGCGCGGTGCTGAACGCGGGCGACGGGCGGCACGAACACCCGACCCAGGCCCTGCTTGATGCGCTGACCATCCGCCGGGCCAAGGGGCGGATCCAGCGGCTGACCGTGGCGATCTGCGGCGACATCGCCCACAGCCGGGTGGCACGCAGCAACCTTTTGCTGCTGGGCAAGATGGAAAACCGCATCCGCCTGATCGCCCCCGCCACCCTTATGCCGTCGGGTGTGAACGAATTCGGCTGCGAGGTGTTCGACGACATGGCCGAAGGGCTGAAAGGCTGCGACGTGGTGATGATGCTGCGCCTGCAGAAGGAACGGATGGACGGCGGCTTCATCCCGTCAGAGCGGGAATACTATCACCGCTACGGGCTGGACGCCGAAAAGCTGGCCCATGCCAAGCCCGATGCCATCGTCATGCACCCCGGTCCGATGAACCGGGGGGTGGAGATTGACGGCACATTGGCCGACGATATCAACCGCAGCGTCATCCAGGACCAGGTGGAAATGGGCGTGGCCGTGCGCATGGCCTGCATGGAGCTCCTGGCGCGCAACCTCAAGGCGGAACGGGGCCGGGCCGCGGCGGGGGTGATGGCCTGACCGATGCGCGGATGCGGGTGCTGCGGCCCATAGGGCCGCAACCGGGCGCAACGGCGAAGCTTTCAGATCCCGCTAGGCAGGACGGCTGCTTGCTGGACAGCTTTGGTTTGCGTTTGTGTCATTGTGCCATTCCCTTGTCGCTTGCAGGGGCGACTTGGTGCCGGGGGTGGAGCGGGGAAGGTCCCGGTTGCAGGGCCGGACATGGCGGTGAAGCGTGGTTTCCAACCCCTCACCGGACCGGAAGTGGTGGTTTGCAGCACGTCTTCGATCCGGCCGTTGAACTGCCCGACCATCCCGTTGGTTTGCGGCACCCGGGCAGGCCAGGAAGGTTGGGATGACGGGCGTGCTCGGCTGGCGGGACCGCCGGCTGATCGTCGCCACCTCCGAAACCAGGCGCTGCGCCGACTTCGCAGCTTATCCGGAAGACCTCGATCATCCCTGCGGCCCCAAACCCGGTCAGCCCCGGAACCCCGTGGTCATCATGCAGGGCAAGGGCCCGATCCATACCGGCAAGGCGGCAAGGACCGCGCCCGCCGCCCGCGCCCATTGGCTCAGTGTCGGGTGGCCGCCCAAATATGCGCCCGAACTCAATGACATCGAAACAGTGTGGCGCGACCTCAAAGCACATCACCTCGCCCATCAGACCGTCACCGACACGGATAACCTCGACCGGACCATCCACGAGGCCGTCGAAGCGCTGAGTCTCGAACGAAAGCCAAATCCGCTGGCCAACCAACGACTCTCTGCTTAGACCACAGCGTCATCGCCAGCCCCTGATGCCGCTGCGGCGCGGTCTGCGCGATCAGCACCGGGCCTGCCACGACAATGCCCAGATGCGATGCGCCTTCCAGAATGCGG
>JADCEF010000038.1 GCA_020250445.1 Rhodobacter sp. | reverse complement strand
CGTCTCCCAGTCCCGGTCACGATATCCGTTGCGCTGCGCCAGCCGCGCCGGGTCCTTCTCGCCATAGGCCGCGCCCGTCACAGCGCCGACCTCCAGTTCCATCAGCCGTTCGGCTGCAAAGCCAATCATCTTGCGCAGAAGAAATCATCTCGCGCAGAAGATCGGCGTCAGGGGTCTTCTCGACGAGGTCGCGCAGGTTCGTCATGTTGGTGGTCATCGGTGGAATCTCCGGTCCAGGTTGGCGTAAGCAACCAGACCCTAACCGAACATCGCCGGTGACCACCTCACCCAGAACCTACACTACGATCAGGGACAGCATCCATGGGCTGCTGGCTGGAAGACAGGAACGTCCTCCGCAGGCTCCGGTCGGTCTGGCCGGGGCAATCGCCGCAGTAATGCGGTGCGCGTGCAGAACGCCCGCCGGGGGCCACAGCCCCCGGCCAGCGCCCGCCCCGCCCCCGGCGGGTGCTTTGCACCCGCCGGGTCGGGCGCTGGCCTGCTGTTATTCCCGGACCTGCCGGTCTGCGGGGCTCCATCGCGCATGGGCGGGGAAACGCGGGTCGTGCTTCCTCATCCCGCCCGGAGAAGTGAGGGCACTTTCACCGCTGGAATGGCAGGGGCCATCGCCCCTGCCACAGTGCCATGCTGCCCCTTGACCAGCCGGGGGCCAAAGCCCCCGGCCAGCGCCCGCCCCGCCCCCGGCGGGCGCTGGCCTCTGCCGTTCCCGGACCCGCCGGTCTGCCGGACACCGTCGCGCGCGGGCGGTGGAAAAGCGCTGCGTTTCCTGATCCTGCCCGAAGGGCCAATCCCTTTCCCCGGATCGGGAAAATCTTGTCGGCTGGCAGGCGGTTGGATTGCTTCTTCACTACCCTGTCGGGCACTATATTCGCCGCAGATGTCAGGAGGCGTCGATGCCGGAACCCGTCAAAGATCGTCTGGCAATGATTGCCGGCATGGCGCCGGAACTGCAGCCGGGCCGCTTCGTTTTCTGCGCTTTGAATGATCTGCCGCTTTCAACCGCGATCAGCGACGGCGCGATATGTCTTTTCCGTGAGGCGGAGGGTGTTTCGGTTCTTGTGCCAGTTGATCTGGCCGAGGCGGAGGGTCTGCCGGTTGAACTGCCGATGTGCCAGATCACGCTGCAGGTCTTTTCGTCCCTTGCTGGCGTGGGGCTGACGGCAGCCGTCTCTGCCGCACTCGGCACCACAGACATTCCCTGTAACATGATCGCCGCCGCGCGGCACGACCATGTCTTCGTCCCGGAGGATCGGGCAATGGAAGCACTGGCCGTGCTGAAGAGCCTTTCGGCATCTGCCCGGTAGCGCGGCCATGCGGACCCGACAGAGGCGTGGAAACACGCCATCGTCGGCCTTCTGCCGATCACGTCGACGACAGCGCGGGTGCGAACGACCGGAAGGTTCGCAACGCCGCAGGTCGGACCGTCGCCCAGGCAACCGGGGGCACGGCTGAGGCAGACCGGCAACCTTCTGTCAGGCTTCTGTCAGGCGGCGAACACTGGCAGGCAGCCCCCCCGGAAAAGACCTGCCCGCGCCGCGCCCGTCAGTCCGCAACCGGCAAGCTGCGGCACCCGGCCAGGGCCGAAGCCTCGGCCAGGTCCAGCACCTGCTGCAGGGCGGCCCCGCGCGCAAAGTCGGGCTGGCCGGCACCTGTCCCGCGAATGGCGTCGATGAAGCGCCGGTAGATCGTGGGAACCTCCGGCGTCGGCACTTCCGCCCAGGTGCCGGTGGCGATGTTTGCCCCAAGGCAGGCATTCAGGCGGCTTTCGCCCCTCTCAAACAGCACCTCCAGCCCGCCCCTGTCGCCATAAAGGCGCAGGCGCAGGTCATTGAGATGCCCGGTGGCAAAGCGCGTGGCCGAAACCGTGCCCACAGCCCCGTTGGTCAGCGCCAGATGCAGGGTGAAACTGTCATTGGCATCCAGCACATAGTCGCCGATCCGCCCGCCCTCGGCTTTCTCGAAGGTGGTCAGGCGGCAGGAGACCTCGGCAGGATCGGCCCCGGCGATAAAGGTGGCATAGTCCAGAATATGGATGCCGACATCCCCCAGGACCCCCTTGGAGCCATGCGCGGAAGACAGCCGCCACAGCCATTTGCTTTCCGTCTTCCAGTCGCCCCAGGCGGGCTGGGTCAGCCAGCTTTGCAGATAGCTTGCCTCGAAATGGCGCACCGCCCCGATGGCCCCCCCGGCCACCATCCGCACCGCCGCCTGCAGGGCGGGGACATTGCGGTAGCTCAGGTTGACCATGTTGACCACGCCCGCCCCGGCCGCCGCTGCCGCCATGGCCAGGGCATCGGCATGGCTGGTCGCCAGCGGCTTTTCGCACAGCACATGCCGCCCCGCCGCCAAGAGAGGCATCGTTGTGGCGAAATGTGCGGCATCGGGGGTGACATTGGCCACGGCATCGAACCCGCCCCAGTCGAGGGCCGAATCGAGTGTGGTGAACCGCCGGGCGATGCCATGGCGGTCGCAGAATGCCGCCAGCACGTCGGCGCGGGTGTCAACCCCGGCGGTCAGCACCACGCCGGGGATCGCGGCGAAAGCCTTGGCATGGGTGTTGGCCATGCCGCCGGTGCCAAGGATCAGCAGGCGGACATCTTCGGGCATCGGGAATTCCTTTCGGGCTCAGCGCAGGCCGGGCGCGCCATCATGATGCAGGCGCGGCCCGCGTTCGGTGATCGGCTCCGGTGCCTTGGCGACCGGCACATTGGGGGCCGCACCGGGGTCTGCCAGCCGGGGGGCCGGGTTATGCGCCCATTTCACCGCGTTGCGCAGCACGGTCTGGACAGTGGCGTCGTGATAGGTCGGATAGGTTTCGTGCCCGGGCCGGAAGTAGAACACATTCCCCGCCCCGCGCCGCCAGGTCAGGCCCGAGCGGAACACCTCGCCGCCCTGGAACCAGCTGACAAAGACGGTTTCCAGCGGTTCCGGCACGCCGAAGGGCTCGCCATACATCTCTTCGTTTTCCAGTTCGAAATGGTCTGGCAGGCCGGCGGCGATGGGGTGGTTGCGCGTGGTCAGCCACAGGCGTTCGCGTTCGCCCGCTTCGCGCCAGGTCAGGTTGCAGGGCGCGCCCATCAGCCGCTTGAAGGGTTTGGAGAAATGCGCGGAATGCAGAAAGATCGCCCCCATGCCCGACCAGACCGCATTGCAGACCATATCCGTCACCGCATCCGACACATCGCCATGCGCGGCATGGCCCCACCACAGCAGCACATCCGTCTGTGCCAGACGCTGCGGCGTGATGCCATGGCCGGGCTGGTCCAGCGTCGCAGTTTCGGCGCGGATCGCGGAATCCGTGTTCAGCGCATCGGCAATCGTCTGATGCATGCCGTGCGGGTAGACCTGCGCCACGACCCTGTTCCTGCGTTCGTGAACGTTCTCGCCCCAGACCAGTGCCCTGATTGCCATGATGTCCCTCCGCTGGTTGTCCGGGGCGCAGGATAGCAAATGGGCCGCCCGGCGACAGGGGGAAAGCAACGCAACGCCCGGGCGGGGGCCGCGCACTGCCGACAGGGCCGCGCACCATATTGCGACCCGGCAGGAAAGGCGTAACCTGACCCCTATCCCAGTCTGACAGGACCGTGTCATGCCGATCAGAAACCGCCTTGCCGAACTTCTGCCCGAGATCACCGCCTGGCGGCATGATTTCCACGAACATCCCGAACTGCTGTTCGATGTGCAGCGCACCGCAGGCAAGGTGGCGGCCCTGCTGCGCGACTTCGGCGTCGATGAGGTGGTCGAAGGCATCGGGCGCACCGGTGTTGTCGGCGTGATCCGGGGGCGCAATACCGCCTCGGGCCGGGTGATCGGGCTGCGCGCCGACATGGATGCGCTGCCGATCACCGAGCAGACCGGGGTTGGCTATGCCTCGAGGAATCCCGGCAGGATGCATGCCTGCGGGCATGACGGCCATACGGCCATGCTGCTGGGTGCCGCCCGGTACCTGGCCGAGACGCGGAATTTCGACGGCACCGCGGTGGTGATCTTCCAGCCCGCCGAAGAGGGCGGCGGCGGCGGGCGCGAGATGGTGCAGGACGGGATGATCACGCGCTTCGGCATTCAGGAGGTTTACGGCATGCACAACATGCCCGGCATTCCCGTGGGCCATTTCGCGATCCGCCCCGGCGCGATGATGGCCGCCGCCGACCAGTTCGACATCACCGTGACCGGCAAGGGCGGCCATGCCGCCAAGCCGCACGACTGCATCGACACGACCGTGGTCGCCGCCCATATCATCGTTGCCCTGCAGACCATCGCCTCGCGCGGGGTTGATCCGCTGAAACAGGTTGTGGTTTCGGTTTGCACGGTGGCCACCGACAGCACGGCGCATAATGTGATCCCGCAGGTGGTGACGATGAAGGGCACGGTGCGCACGATGGACCCCGCCGTGCAGGATTACGTCGAACGCCGGGTGACGGAAATCGTCACCGGCACGGCGGCGGCGCTGGGGGCGGTGGCCAAGGTGGAGTACCGCCGCGGCTATCCGGTGACGATGAATGCGCCCGAGAACACCGTTTACGCCGCCGAAGTGGCAAAGGCCGTGTCCGGCACCGTTGACGTGGACACGCCGCCGCTGATGGGGGCCGAGGACTTCAGCTACATGCTGAACGAATGTCCCGGGGCCTATATTTTCTTGGGCAATGGCGACACGGCGATGGTGCATCACCCCGCCTATAACTTTGACGACAGCGCGATCCCGTTCGGGTCAAGCTGGTATGTGGGCATGGTCGAGGCGCGGATGCCGGCGGTGTAGGGGGGGCGGGACGCCAGAGGACCCGAAAGCAAACGTCCAGTGGACGTTTGCCGGGTCCGATTGCCGAAGGGCGCAAGCCCGCAGGCAAGGGGGTCTCCACAGCCGCATAGGTCCGGAAATCCGCCGGGAGAAAAGTCTGTTGCAAAAAGGCACCCGGCGCGGTGACTCTCGGGCTTTTGCGGTACGTCTTCGGGACGATCCCCCCTTACGCCGCCAGATCAACCCAGACCGGCACATGGTCCGACGGCTTGTCGCCGCCCCGCATCCCCTTCTCGATCCCCGTATCCTGCAAGATGTCTGCCGCCTGCGGGCTGAGCAGCACATGGTCGATGCGGATGCCGTTGTTGCGCTCCCACGCGCCCGCCTGATAATCCCAGAACGAGTAGCCGGGGTTGGGGTTCAGCATCAGCAAAGCATCGGTGAAGCCCAGATGCAGGATGCGGCGGAAGGCGGCGCGGCTTTCAGGCAGAAACAGCGCATCCGTCAGCCAGGCATCAGGCTTTGCCGCATCCTCGCGCTGCGGGATGACGTTGAAATCCCCCAGCATCACGACCGGCTCTTCAGTTTCCAGCAGCAGCAGCGCCCGCTGGCGCAGACGCTCCATCCACGCCAGCTTGTAGTCATATTTCGGCCCCGGGGCCGGGTTGCCGTTGGGCAGGTACAGCCCGCAAACCCGCACTGCCCTTGCGCCGATCACCGTCGCCTCGATCCAGCGCGCCTGATCGTCCCCGTCCCCGCCCGGCAACCCGCGCAAGACATCCTCCAATGGCAGCTTTGACAGGATCGCAACACCGTTGAACCCTTTCTGCCCGTGGGTTTCCACCCGGTAGCCGAGGTCTTCGAACACCTCGCGCGGAAAGCCGTCGTCAAGCGACTTGATCTCTTGCAGCACGGCCACATCCGGCGCGCTGGCCGCAAGCCAGGCCGTTACCGTTTCGATCCGGGCCTTGATGCCATTGACGTTGAATGTGGCGATTTTCATCGCTGTCCCCTTCCTGCACCGGCAGGGACAGTCCCCGCATGTGACGGCGCGCCAGCCCGGCGCGCCCGGCCCTAGATCGAAAAGCTGGTGCCGCAGCCGCAGGACGAGGTGGCATTCGGATTCTGCACCACGAACCGTGCCCCGATCAGCTCTTCGGAAAAATCGATGACCGCATTTTCCAGAAAGGGCAGCGATACCGGATCGACCAGCACCGTCGCACCGTTCTTTTCCAGCACCAGATCATCGGGGCCGGCCACGTCCAGCCGGATGTCATACTGAAAGCCGGAACAGCCGCCGCCTTCGACCGCAATGCGCAGCGGGCGCGTATCGCCCGTGGCGGCCGCGATTTCTGCCAGCCGTTCAAAGGCGCGGTCCGTGACCCGTGGCGGAAGCGTCAGTGTCAGCATCGACAATCTTCGTATCCTTTCGCTGCCTGTGTGATTATAGGCTCGGGCGCGGATGTTCACAAGGTTAGGCCATCATGCTTGCCCCCTATGCCTGCCACCCCGGGTCCAGCCGCGGCCGCCTGCATGCCGAACGCATGTCGACGTTCCGCTCGCCCTTTCAGCGCGACCGGGACAGGATCATCCATTCTTCGGCCTTCCGCCGGCTCAAGCACAAGACGCAGGTCTTCGTGGAACACGAGGGCGATTATTACCGCACCCGCCTGACCCATACGATCGAGGTGGCGCAGGTTGCGCGCACCATCGCGGGTGTCCTGAACCTGAACACCGATCTGGCCGAGGCCATCGCCCTGGCCCATGACCTGGGCCACACGCCCTTCGGCCATACCGGCGAAGACGCGATGGAGGCGCTGATGGTTCCCTATGGCGGCTTCGATCACAACGCCCAGGCCATGCGCATCGTCACCCGGCTGGAACGGCATTATGCCGATTTCGACGGGCTGAACCTGACCTGGGAAAGCCTGGAAGGCATTGCCAAACACAACGGCCCGGTGGCCGCCCCGCTGCCCTATGCCCTGGCCGAGGCCGATGCCGAATGGGACCTGGAGCTTGACAGCTACGCCAGCGCCGAAGCCCAGGTGGCCGCCATTGCCGATGACGTCGCCTATTCGCACCACGATCTGCACGACGGCCTGCGGTCGGGCCTGTTCACCGAAGGTGATCTGATGGGGCTGCCCGTCACCGGTCCCGCCTTTGCCGAGGTGGATAGGATCTATCCCGGCCTTGATCCGATGCGCCGGCGGCACGAGGCGCTGCGCCGCGTCTTCGGACGCATGGTGGAAGATGTGATTGCCGTGGCCCGCAACCGTCTGGAGGCGGCCCGGCCCCGGTCGGTGGATGATATCCGCGGCATGGGGGGCACGGTCATCCGCTTTTCCAAGCCGCTCTATCAGGAGTTGAAGGTGATCCGCAGTTTCCTGTTTACCCGGATGTACCGGGCCCCTTCGGTGATGAAGGAACGGGCCAGGGTGGCGCAGGTGATCAACGATCTCTTCCCGCTGTTCCTGTCCCGTCCCGCGCTGCTGCCCGCCGAATGGCAGCCCGACATTGCCCGTGCTGCCGATGAAACCGCGCTGGCGCGGATCGTGGCCGATTACGTGGCAGGCATGACCGACCGATTTGCGCTGGCCGAACACCAGCGCCTGTTCGGCTGACCCTGCCGCCATTGACGCAAGCGCGCCCCTCTGGCAGAGGCAGGGCAGCAGACAGGACCGTCGCCATGAACCTTTTCGCCGATATCCGCCGCCTTGTGACCGATGCGCTGGGCCAGATGACCCGTGACGGGCACCTGCCCGCCGGGCTTGACTTTGCCCCGGTCACGGTGGAGCCGCCGCGCGATGCGGCGCATGGCGATATGGCGACCAATGCCGCGATGGTGCTGGCAAAGCCTGCGGGCCTGCCCCCCCGCACCATCGCCGAGGCGCTGGCCGCCCGCCTTGCCGCCGACCCGCGCATTGCCGGGGCAGAGGTGGCCGGGCCGGGGTTTCTGAACCTGCGGCTGCACCCTTGGGTCTGGCAGGGGCTGATCCGCGCCGTTCTGGCCGAAGGCACAGATTACGGGCGCTCGGACCTGGGGCGGGGGCAGAAGGTGAATGTCGAATTCGTCTCGGCCAACCCGACGGGGCCGATGCATGTCGGCCATGTGCGGGGGGCGGTGTTCGGCGATGCGCTGGCGCGGCTTTTGTCCTATACCGGCCATGACGTGACGCGCGAATACTACATCAACGACGGCGGCGCGCAGGTGGATGTGCTGGCCCGGTCGGCCTATGAGCGCTACCGCGAGGCCAACGGGCTGGAGCCGGAAATCCGCGAAGGGCTGTATCCGGGTGATTACCTGGTACCGGTGGGCGAGGCGCTGAAGGAAACCTTCGGCACTGCCCTTCTGGACAGGCCGGAGTCCGATTGGCTGGTCACGGTGCGCGACTTTGCGTCCCGGCGGATGATGGACATGATCCGCGATGACCTGGCGCTGCTGGGTGTGACGATGGACGTCTATTCGTCTGAAAAGGCGCTGTACGGCACGGGCCAGATCGAAAAGGTCATCGACCGTCTGCGCGCGCTTGGGCTTGTTTATGAAGGCAGGCTGGAACCGCCAAAGGGCAAGGAACCCGAAGACTGGGAACCGCGCGTTCAAACCCTGTTCCGCAGCACGGCCTTCGGCGATGATGTCGACCGCCCGGTGAAGAAATCGGATGGCAGCTGGACCTATTTCGCCCCCGACATCGCCTATCACTACGACAAGGTCGAACGCGGCTTTGATGCGCTGATCGACATTTTCGGGGCCGATCATGGCGGCTATGTCAAACGGATGAAGGCCACCGTCGCGGCCCTGTCGAACGGGCGCGTGCCGCTGGACATCAAGCTGATCCAATTGGTCAAGCTGTGGAAGAACGGCGAGCCGTTCAAGATGAGCAAGCGCGCAGGCACCTTCGTGACCCTGCGCGACGTGGTCGAACAGGCGGGGGCGGACGTGACACGCTTTGTCATGCTGACGCGCAAGAACGATGCCACGCTGGATTTCGACTTTGACAAGGTGCTGGAACAGTCGAAAGACAACCCGGTCTTTTATGTGCAATATGCCAATGCGCGGGTGAATTCCGTGCTGCGCAAGGCGCGCGAGGCCGGCATCGACTGCGACGATGCCGCGCTGGCGGCGGCGGACCTGCGCCTTCTGTCCCACGCGGCAGAGCTGGATCTGGCCCGCAAGATCGGCGAATGGCCGCGTCTGGTCGAGATTGCCGCGCGCGGCAACGAGCCGCACCGCGTGGCGTTCTACCTCTATGAACTGGCGTCAGACCTGCACGGGCTGTGGAACCGGGGCAATGACGATGCCACCTTGCGCTTCATTCAGGACAATAAGGCCACGTCTCAGGCGAAAATTGCCCTTGTCCGGGCCACAGGCGTTGTGATTTCCGCCGGTCTTGCTATTCTGGGCGTGACCCCGGTCGAGGAAATGCGCTGACAACAAGCGCAACGACCGGCAGCAACAGGCAAGACAAGCCCGGTGCCTCCACCCGCCGGGCCAGTGGGGCAGAGCATGGCAGTCGTGGATGACGAAGATTTTGCGGGCTACCCGTCTTCTTCCGGACCGGGGCGGGTGGAATGGCTGATGAATGCCGCAGGTGCTGTCACCTCGGTCGCGCTTGTCCTGGGCTTGGTGATCTGGGGGTACAATCTGGCGGTGCGCGACGTCTCGGGCATTCCGGTGGTGCGCGCGCTGGAAGGCCCGATGCGGGTCGCCCCGCAAGACCCGGGCGGTGAGGTGATCGCCCATACCGGCCTGTCGGTGAACGATGTGGCTGCCGAAGGTGCGGCTGCGCCGCTTCCCGATCAGATCGCCCTTGCGCCGCGCCCGTTCGGCCTTTCGCCGGCGGATCAGCCGGTTGCCGGCGACGCCGCCGTCCCGCCGTCCGACGCCCCGTCCTCTGCGCCGGACGGGACTGTGCCGCCTTTCGGGATGATCGTGCCCGTTGACCCGGTGGGGCAGTTGACGCAAACGCCCCTGGCTGCGCCACCTTCGGCAGACGCGGGGGCCACCGATACGGCGGTTGCCGGTGCGGACCTGTCGATGGAAGCCGCCGTGGAATCTGCCCTGGCCGAAGCGCTGGGTGCCGAACCGATGCAGTCGGGGGTTCTGGCCTCTGCCGAACCTGCGCCCCCCGGGGCCGTGGTCCGGTCGCCGCGCCCTGAACGGCGCCCCGAAGGCGACGGGTCGGGCGACGCCATCCTTGCCCCGGCCGCGCTGACGGCCGCAGACGCCGCCCCGGCCGGCGGAGAGGTGGATGTCACGTCGATCGCTGCGGGAACGCGGCTGGTTCAACTGGGTGCCTTCGATGACGAGGCAGGCGCGCGCCGCGAATGGGCGCAGCTTCAGGCCCGGTTCGGAGAGCTGATTGCCCCCAAGGCCATGGTTCTGCAAAAGGCCGACAGCGGCGGGCGCAGCTTCGTGCGCCTGCGGGCGCTGGGGTTCGAGGATGAGGCCGACGCCCGCCGCTTCTGTTCGGCGCTGCTGGCCGAAAATGCAAGCTGCATCCCGGTCGCACACCGTCCATGAACGCCATTGCGGCCTGCATCTTCGGCTGCGAGGGCACCGCGCTGCGGGCCGCAGAGCGGTCTTTCTTTGCCGAAACCTCGCCCTGGGGTTTCATCCTGTTTGCCCGCAACGTCGATTCGCCTGACCAGCTGCGGCGCCTGACGGGCGATCTGCGCGACGCGGTGGGGCGCGATGCGCCGGTCTTTGTCGACCAGGAAGGCGGGCGGGTGCAGCGCCTGCGCGCGCCGCACTGGCGCGAATGGCCGCCTGCGCTGGACATGGTCGATGCCGCAGGGCCCCATGCGCCCCGCGCGATGTATCTGCGCGCCCGGCTGATCGCAGCCGAATTGCGCGCGGTTGGCATTGACGGCAATTGCGCCCCGGTCGTTGATATCGCCGGGCCGCTGACCCATCCCTTCCTGCGCAACCGCTGCTATGGACGTGACCTTGCCACGGTCATTGCGGTGGCGCGGGCGGTGGCGGGCGGATTGCACGACGGCGGCGTGCTGCCCGTGATGAAGCACATGCCGGGACATGGCCGTGCCACGATGGACACGCATACGGACCTGCCGCGCGTGGCCGAGGCTGCCCAGGCCCTGCGCAACAGCGATTTTGCCGCCTTCCGCGCCCTGTCGGACCTTCCGCTTGGCATGACCGCGCATATCGTGTTTTCGGCCTTTGATGACCAGCCGGCAACCTGTTCGGCCCCGATGATCCGGCTAATCCGCGAGGAGATCGGTTTTGGCGGGCTGCTGATGACAGACGATCTGTCGATGCAGGCCCTGTCCGGCACCCTGGCCGAACGGGCCGCAGCGGCGCGGCGCGCGGGCTGCGACGTGATGCTGCATTGCAACGGCAAGCGTGATGAAATGCAGGCCGTGGCGGCTGCCTCCGGCGTGCTGGCGGGGGCCGCACTGGCGCGTGCCGGGGCGGCGCTGGCGGCGCGGCGCGCCCCCGACGGGGCCGACCCGGCCGCGCTCGATGCCGAACTGCTGCAGCTTGTGCAGGGCCGGGCCGATGCCTGACGACTGGGATCAGGGCAGGTCTGTCGAAGCCCGGATCGTTGCCGAATCGCTGATCGTCGATGTGGACGGGTTTGAAGGCCCGCTTGACCTGCTGCTGATGCTGTCACGCACGCAGAAGGTCGATCTGCGGCGCATTTCCGTGCTGCAACTGGCAGAGCAGTATCTTGAATTTGTAAACCGGGCAAAGGCGTTGCGGATCGAACTTGCCGCAGACTATCTGGTTATGGCCGCCTGGCTTGCCTATCTCAAGTCGCGCTTGCTGCTGCCCCCCGATCCCACCGAGGCGGGTCCGACGGCGGATGAACTGGCCGCCCATCTGGCGTTTCAGCTGGAGCGTCTGCAAGCTATGCGCGAGGCGGCGGCCCGTCTGATGGCGCGCGACCGCAAGGGGCGCGACTTTTTCGCACGCGGTCTTCCCGAAGACGTCATGCGCATCCGCCGTGTGCGCCATTCCGCCACGCTTCTGGACCTGATGCAGGCCTATGCCCGGACGCGGACGCGCGATGAATTCCGCCCCTTTGTGATGGACCGCCAGAATGTCTATACCATGGAACAGGCGCTGGACCGGATGCGTGGCCTGATCGGCTATGCCGGGGACTGGACCGATCTTGTCAGTTATCTGCCGGACGGATGGGATTTGCACCCGCAGCGGCGCCGGTCGGCCACGGCCGCCCATTTTGCCGCCGTTCTGGAACTGGCCAAGCGCGGCCAGATCGAGCTGCGCCAGCCCGAGACCTTTGCCCCGATCCAGATCCGCAGGCGCGACGCATGACGGAGCCTTCGGAGAAGTTGCTGTTTGAGACGCCGCCGATGGGCGAGCAGGAACGGATGGTCGAAGCAATTCTGTTCGCCACGGCAGAGCCGCTGACGCTGGCGGACCTGTCTTCGCGCCTTCCGCAGGGCTGCGACGCCGCCGAGGCGCTGGCCCACCTGCGCCGCCGCTACGACGGGCGGGGGGTCCATCTGGTCAGGGTGGGTGACGCCTATGCGTTTCGCACCGCCCCCGATCTGGGCTATCTGATGCAGAAGGAAACGGTGGAGACGCGCAAGCTGTCGCGCGCGGCCATCGAGACGCTGGCGATCATCGCGTACCACCAGCCGGTGACGCGGGCCGAGATCGAAGAAATCCGGGGCGTTGCCGTCAGCCGGGGCACCATCGACCAGCTGCTGGAGATGGAGTGGATCCGCTTTGGCCGCCGCCGCATGACGCCGGGGCGGCCGGTGACCTTTGTGGTGACGGAAAACTTCCTGGATCACTTCGGCCTGGAATCCGCCCGCGACCTGCCCGGTCTGAAAGAATTGCGGCAGGCGGGATTGCTGGACAACCGCCCGCTGCCCGGCAGCGTCGGGCAGGACGGGGACGAGGATGAAGCCGCCCCTCAGGGCCAGTCCGAGATGTTCGGGGATTGAGGGCAGCCTGGTCTCGTCGATGTTCGCCCGCTGTCCACCTTGTGTTTCTTGACGGCACATCTGTTTTCCTGGCGGATTTGACCCGCGTCAAATCCGCCCGCGCCTGCCTGCCCCCTGACAGGCGCGTTGCCGCGCCAGCCCAGGCAGGCGCGGGCGGATTTCCGGACCTATGCGCCGGTGGAGAACCCCTTGCCTGCGGGCTTGCGCCCTTCGGCAATCGGACCCGGCAAACGTCCACCGGACGTTTGCTTTCGGGTCCTCTGGCGCCCCATCCCCTACCGGAAATGCTTCGACAGCTTCAGCCCCTGCCCCTGATAGTTGGAGGCCAGTCCCGCGCCATAAAGCGTATCGGGCACCTCTGCCATGCGTTCGTACACCAGCCGACCCACGATCTGCCCGTGTTCCAGCACGAAGGGGGCCTCGTGGCAGCGCACTTCCAGCACCCCGCGCGACCCCGATCCCCCGGCGCTGCGGTGGCCAAAGCCGGGGTCGAAAAAGCCGGCGTAATGCACCCGGAATTCGCCCGCCATCGCCAGATAGGGTGCCATTTCCGCAGCGTGGTCAGGCGGGATCGTCACCGCTTCGCGGCTGACCAGAATATAGAATGCGCCGGGGTCTAGGATGATGCGCCCCTCGCGGCTGCGCACCTCTTCCCAGTAATCGCCCGGCGCATAGGCCGCGACCCGGTCAAGGTCGATCACGCCGGTATGCGGCTTGGCCCGGTAGCCCACCAGATCGCCCTGCCGCGGCACAAGGTCCACCGAAAAGCCCAATCCGTCCGAGATCATCGCAGCGCCATCCACCAATGCATCGCGGGCATGCAGCGCCTGCAGGTCGGCATCCGACAGGGTCGCCTGACCGCTGCGGAACCGGATCTGGTTCAGCCGCTGGCCGGGGCGCACCAATACCGAAAAGCTGCGCGGGCAGATTTCGGCATATAGCGGCCCGATGTATCCTGCCGCAATCCGGTCAAACTCCACCCCGCCGTCGGTGATGGTGCGCGTCAGCAGATCAAGCCGTCCGGTGGAACTTTTGGCATTCGCCACCGCCGAGACGGCGGGCGGCAGCGCCAGATGCTCCATCAGCGGCACGACATAGACGCAGCCCTTTTCCAGAACCGCCCCGCCGGAGAGATCCACACGGTGCATCTCGAACTCGGCAATCCGGTCCGCCACCCGCCGCCCCTGGCCGGTCAGGAACGAGGCGCGCACCCTGTAGGCCAGGCTGCCAAGACGCAGGTCCAGACTTGCGGGTTGAATCTGCGCGGCCAGCACCGCCGGGCCGGCGGCAATCGCGCCCTTGGCGATCATCGCGCGCAGGGCCTGCGAGGGGAGAACACCGTCTGCCATTCCGCGTTTCCGCCCCCTTCAAACGGAACCGCCCGCATCCCTTGCGGGGGCGGGCGGTTTCCTGCTGGTCGGGCCGGCGAGATTTGAACTCGCGACCTTCCGCCCCCCAGACGGACGCGCTAACCAGGCTGCGCTACGGCCCGACAAGGCGGAGAGATACCGGTTTTCCGCGCAGGGGCAAGCCATAAAGCGCATGGGGATGTCAGCGTCCGCCCACCCCTGCGGCGGTTGCAAGACGGGCCCGCAGATCCCGCAGGCGCAGTGCCGCCGCCACGATCCCTGCGCGATGACCCTGCACCTGTGCGCCGTCCAGGGCCCGCAGCCGCGCAGCGATCACACCGGCCAACCCGGAATCGTCGGACAGGGGTTCCACATCGGCGGGGGCATCCGCCGTTGCCGTTTGGATGGATGCAGCGGCCCTTGCCGCAGGCCTGTGGTCCGGCTCCGGGTCATGGGGGCCGGCCGAACCGGCGGTCAGTGCGTTTGTCAGCAGCAGGGCACCGCCGCCCTCTGCCGCCGGTGGTGCAGGATCGGGCCGGGCGGGGTCTTGCCGCACCGACGGGCCGGCGGACCAAAGCGGCAGGGCTTCTGCGTCGGGCGGACCGCGCCCGGCCGCCGGATCGGGAAAGGCCGGAACCCCGGCCACCGGCCAGGCCTCGTCCCCGGTCGGCGTGACCTCGGGCACATCCCCGGCGATGGGTCCTTCGGCCAGGGCCATCACATGGCGGATGCCGTTTTCGCGCAGCACCTTCTGCACGCCGCGAATGGTCAGGCCATCACCATGCAGCAGGCGCTTGATGCCCGACAGCAGCGCCACATCGGACGGGCGGTAGTATCGCCGCCCGCCGGCACGCTTGACCGGGCGGATCTGGGGAAACCGGCTTTCCCAGAACCGCAGCACATGCGCCGGCGTACCCAGAAGATCGGCGACTTCGCCGATGGTGCGGAAGGCGTCGCGCGACTTTTCCATGCGGGGTGCGTACCTCAGCGCCGGGTGCCTTCCGCGACGCGATCCTTCATCAGATGCGACGGGCGGAAGGTCAGAACCCGGCGTGGGCTGATCGGAACTTCGTCGCCGGTCTTTGGATTGCGTCCGATCCGGGCCGTCTTGTCCCGCACCGAAAAGGTGCCGAAGGACGAGATCTTGACGGTTTCGCCCCGAACCAGCGCATCGGACATGTGTTGCAGCACCGTCTCGACCAGTTGGGCTGATTCATTGCGCGACAGGCCGACTTCACGGAACACGGCCTCACTCAGATCCATACGCGTCAGTGTCTTGTCACTCATGCTGATCCCCCGCTATCTGGGGTAAGATTGGGCGCTTTGAAAACCCAAGTCAATATCAATGCCTTGTGGCGGGCTATTCAGACCGCTTACCAGCGAAGAACCACCGATCCCCAGGCCAGCCCGCCGCCGATCGCTTCGGTTACAATCAGATCACCCTCTTTGATCTGCCCGCGCCGGCGTCCGACAGACAGGGCAAGGGGAATCGATGCGGCAGAAGTGTTGCCATGATCCTGCACGGTGATCACCACCCGCTCCATCGGGACCTGCATGCGCTGCGCGGTTGCGGCGATGATGCGAAGATTGGCCTGATGCGGGACGATCCAGTCCACATCCGCCGCGGTCAGCCCGGCCTTTTCAAGCGATGTATGGGCGGTCTGGGCCAGCTTCTCGACCGCATGGCGGAACACCTCTTTGCCCTGCATCCGCAGCAGGCCGGTTGACCGGGTGGATACCCCGCCGTCGACATAAAGAAGGTCCTTGAACCTGCCGTCCGAATGCAGGTCGGTGGCCAGAATTCCCCGGTCTGCCGATGTGCCGTCCCCCTCTGCCGCTTCCAGCACCAAGGCCCCGGCACCATCGCCGAACAGCACACAGGTGGACCGGTCGGTCCAGTCCATCAGCTTCGAAAAGGTCTCGGCGCCGATCACGAGGAGTCTTTGCGCCTGACCGCAGGCAATCAGCGCGCTGGCATTGGCAAGGGCATAGACAAACCCCGCGCAGACCGCCTGAACGTCAAAGGCAAAGCCGCGGGTCATGCCAAGGGCGGCCTGCACCATGGTTGCCGCCGACGGGAAGGTCAGATCGGCGGTCGAGGTGGCGACGATGATCGCGTCAATGTCGTCCGGCACCATGCCCGCGTCGGCCAGCGCCGCGCGGGCCGCACGCGCCGCAAGATCGGATGTCGTCTGGTTTTCTGCCGCGAAATGACGCCGCTCGATTCCGGACCGCGTCCTGATCCAGTCGTCGCTTGTGTCCAGCAGGGTCTCGAATTCGGAATTCGGGACCACCCGGTCTGGCAGATAATGCCCGACACCCCTGACCACGGCGCGTATCGTCATTCAGAAGTACCGATCATTGCCCTGTCTGCAGCGGCATCCTGCCCCGCGCGGCCCGCCGATGCAACCCGCGCCGCCAGACGGTCCTGAAAGCCTGATCGCGCCAGCTGGAAGGCCAGCTTGATGGCCGCCGAAACGCCGGTCGCATCGGCGGACCCGTGCGATTTCACCACCGTGCCGTTCAGGCCCAGAAACACACCGCCGTTCTGGCGGCGCGGATCGATCCGCTTTTGCAGCCGCCTGAGCGAGGTCAGCGCCAGCAGGGCGGCAATCCGTGACAGGAAGGTGGCGTTGAAGGCAAGGCGCAGCAATTCGGAAATCAGCCTGGCCGTGCCTTCGCCCGTCTTCAGGGCGATGTTGCCGGTAAAGCCGTCGGTGACGATCACATCCACCCGGTCGCCCGGAATGTCGCCGCCTTCGACAAAGCCCACAAAGTCGAAATCACCCGAATGCGCTGCCGCCGCAATCTGGTCATGTGCCAGTTTCAGTTCGGCCCGCCCCTTGTGTTCTTCGGTGCCGACATTCAGCAGGCCCACGCGCGGGCGGTCCAGATGCAACCCGTTGCGGGCATAGGATGCGCCCATGGTGGCGAATTGCAGCAGGTCTTCGGCATCGGCCTTCACATCCGCGCCCACGTCCAGCATCAGGTTGAACCCGCCCGGATTGCGCGATGGCCACAGACAGGCGATGGCAGGGCGGTTCACGCCGGGCAGTTTGCGCAGGCGGATCATCGCCAGCGCCATCAGCGCCCCGGTATTGCCGCAGGATACTGCCACGGTCGCCTCGCCATTGCGCACGCTTTCCAGGCAGGACCACATCGAGGTGCCTTCGCCGTGGCGCATGACCTGGCTCGGCTTGTCGCTCATCATGACGGTGCGGGGGGCGTGGCGGATCTCGCAGCGCCCGGACAGGCCCTTGCGCTTGCCAATCAGGCGCGCAAGCTCTGCCTCGTCGCCGTGGACGATGAAGGCGACCTCGGGGTTCTTGGCTGCCGATGCCAGCATTCCGGCGACAACCGCCGCAGGACCGCGGTCCCCGCCCATCGCATCGACGGAAATGACAATGCGCCTGCCGCCCTGTGCCGGAGTATTAGATCCGTTCGCCATGGGTCAGCAGCGCGGAAGAGGGCGGCTTACGCCGCATCCTCGTCCAGATCGACCTCTCTGGTCAGCGACACAACTTCGCGCGCATCATAGTGGCCGCAGGCCCCGCAGATGTGGTGCGGGCGCTTGAGTTCGCCGCAGTTCGGACATTCGCCGGGATTGCCTGCAACAAGCGCGTCATGCGCGCGGCGCATGTTGCGCCGGGAACTGGTGACTCGGTTCTGGGGGACAGCCATGTCTCAACCTCGGGTAGCGGGGACATGCCCCTGATTATGATGAAGAAACAAAGCATTCGACACGCAGCGGCCGTGCAGGCTTCTTCCTGTGAACAAGGCGCGGAACATAGCGGGATTCCGATAAGGCGCAAGGGGTTTCTGCACTTTGCGGTGCCGCCTGCTTCGGCTCAGGGACCGGTGTCTCCGCCCCCCCCGTTGCTGCCCCCGGACAGCCGTTTTGTCAGATTGGCCAGGCCGGCAAAGGGTTTCAGACCGGCCTCGCCAAGCGGCATGGCCCCCGGCGGGGCCACGGCGACCTCGCCACAGACCGCGCCGGGCGCGCGCGGGTAATCGGGAAGGGCCAGGGCCAGCGCCTCTGTCATCACGGCACCGGGATCGATGCTGTCGGGCAGGGGTTCGCTGGTGTCATCTTCCGGCATTTCCGCCTCGTCCTCTGCCGGCAGAGCATAATCGCGCAGATACCTGCGCAGCACCGGCACCCCGATCTTCGTCGTCACCGGGGCCAGGCTGATCACGCAGGGCTGGATCACGGTTGCGTCGAGGTGCGCCTCCAGCACAAGTTCGGACCGTCCAAGCAGGCGCACCTCGCCCTGCAAGCGCAGTGCGGGAATGGCGCTGATGCCCAGAAGACGCGCCAGTGCGCCGCGCTGCGCGGCGTCGGGCCTGAGGTCGAACCGGACGGGCTTGCGACCGCCAAGGGTGGCCGTGCGCAGCGGCATCGACACGGGAAGAGGGTCAGCCATCGGATGCTCCTTTCGCATGGCCCGGGGCCGCGCGTTCCTTTCTTGAACAGAACCGCGACCTGTCGTAATCCGGGGCACCGTCGGATAAGGGGCCGCGGCCGGCAAGGCAAGCGGCAAGAGGCACCGAGAGACGGCGGAAGGCGACAGGAGGCTGCGCATGCGACCCAGGGCAAGAGGGCCGGAAACAGCCGTGTTCCGGATGGCCTTCCAGTGGGCTGCGTTTGCGCTGTTCGGTCTTGGATTTCTGGTGCTTGCCGGATGCACGCCGCTGTACCGCGACCACGGCTTTGCGCCCACGGATGCCGAGCTTGCCGTCCTGACTGTCGGCAAAGACGACCGCGAGACCGTGTCCAGGGCGGTGGGGCGCCCCAGCGCCCTAGGCCTGTTGGGCGATACCCGCTGGTACTACGTGCAAAGCCGCTACAGACAGCGCGGCCCCTTGGCCCCCGAAGAGGTCCAGCGGCAGGTTGTGGTCATCACCTTCGCCGAAAGCGGGACCGTGTCCAACATCGAACGCTTCGGTCTGGAAGATGGCCAGGTTGTCGCCCTGTCGCGCCGCGTCACCGACAGCAACATCGAAGGCATCAGCTTCCTTGGCCAGCTGCTTGGCAACTTCGGCCGCGTGACGGCCGGACAGGTGCTGCCTGGTGAGAACTGAGGGCAGCAAGGGCGGCGCGGACCGCTTCTTTTGGGTTCGCATCGACGCACCGCCAGAGCCGTGCCTGACGGATTTGGGGGGGGTCTTCACCTCATGGGTTGCCCTGCCACCCCGGGTCACGGGTTCGCTTGCACGGGTCCGTCGCTTCATGAAGGAATGCCCGCTGCATCATTCCTGACACAACGCTGTCAGTACCCTTGTGTTTCAAGAGAATCTGTCAATCTCAGAACAGGGAACTCAGATGCAGCGAACTTCCGTCAATCCTTGGCCTTGGTCGGTCAAGTTGGGCTATGATCAGGGACAGGTGCTTGCTGGCGCAACCCGGCACCTGACCTGTTCCGGTCAGACCGCCGTTGATGCGCAGGGGCATCCGCAGCATGAGGGAAACATGCGGGCCCAGATCGGCCTTGCCCTCGACAATCTGGAGGCGGTTCTGGCCGCCGCAGGCATGTCTCTAGCCAATCTCACCCGGCTTGCCATCTACGCAACAGACATGGATTCCGCCCTGCAGAACTTTGATCTGATTGGCGTGCGTCTGGGATCGGCCGGTGTCGCGCCGCCAATGACGCTGTTGGGCGTCACAAGGCTGGCAATCCCGGCGCTGATGATCGAGATCGAAGCGTCGGCCGCCGACTGACGGCGCGCGCACCCGTTACCTGCGCCAAGGCGGTAGTGGGGGCAACATCGGGGCGCAGGACCGTTGCGCCGTGCAACGCCCTGTATGCTCCGGATATTCGCATGTAAGATGACTGCCATCTGCAGGATTTCGGGTCACGCGATGCGTCGGGCAGAGCGGCTTTTCAGACTGGTGAACGAGATGCGGACCCGCAGCGTCAGCCGGGCCGAAGACCTTGCGGCGCAGTTTGAAGTCAGCGTTCGCACGATCTATCGGGACATTGCCCATCTGCAGGGGTCCGGGCTGCCGATCGAAGGTGAAGCGGGCGTGGGCTACCTGCTTCGTCCCGGATTTGATCTGCCCCCGGTGACATTCACTCATGAGCAGATTGATGCGCTTGCCGTGGCGCTGTCATTTGCCGAAAGCCTTGATGACCCTGTCCTCGCTTCGGCGGCTAAAGAGGTGCGCGCAAAAATTCAGGCAACCCTTCCCTTGCCGGAACTGCGCCAGCTTGCCGATGCGCCCTTCTATTCGTTGCGCCGCCGCACGGGCGCACCAGAGTTTGCGTCGGCGGTGCGCACGGCGATCCGTCTGCGGCGCATGGTCCGGATGACCTACACTGACGGCCACGGTCAGCGGACGGATCGTGTGCTGCGTCCACTTGCGATCTGGAATTTTGACGAAGGCTGGATGTTCTCTGGCTGGTGCGACCTGCGCCAGACCTTTCGCACCTTCCGCTTTGACAGGGTGGCGCAGCTTGTGGTGACCGACCAGGTCTTTGAAAGAGATGACAGAAAAAGCCTGCGTGCCTTTCTCGACTCTGACCGGTGCCGCGCCTGATCAGCCTGCCTTCGGCCTGAACCGCAGGGCGACACCGTTCATGCAATAGCGCAGCCCGGTCGGCGGGGGGCCGTCGGGAAAGACATGGCCCAGATGCGCGTCGCAGCGCGCGCAGTGCACCTCGGTGCGCCGCATGAAGAAGCTGCGGTCGTCACTCTCGCCCACCGCTTCGGGGTTCAGCGGTGCAAAGAAGCTGGGCCAGCCGGTGCCGCTTTCGAACTTTGCCGCCTGGTCGAACAGCGGCGCATCGCAGCAGATGCAATGGTACCTCCCGGCGACGTCCGGAAAGGCTTCGTGACTTCCTGCACGCTCTGTCCCGTGCTTGCGCGTGACCCTGTAGGCCAGGTCAGACAGCTGCGCGCGCCATTCGGCATCGGTCTTTTCGATCTTGTCCATCGCGGAGCCCATCCTTGCTTGCGTCGCAATGACGTTACGTTTCTGGTGTTTCCCGGCACTGGGTCTTATGTAGACACGCAGAGCCATGCCGCAAGGCATCAGGAGGCGCCGATGCTTGCACTGCGCAAGGGCCGTTACACCGCGCGCATCGGCGGGTCCGATGGCGATCTTCTGCGCGCCCGGCGGCTGCGCTACCTCAGCTTTGTGGAGAAGCGGGGCCTTGCTGCACACCGGGAACCGGCCGCGACACCGGGTGTAGACGCCGATGCCTTTGACGCCGCCTGCCGCCATGTGCTGGTGGAAGACACGGCCAGTGGCACGCTGGTCTGCTGCTTTCGCCTGCTGCCGCTGCTGAACGGTGCCGAAATCGGGCGCAGTTATTCGGCGCAGCATTACAATCTTTCGGCGCTGGCACGGTTTGACGGCCCGATGGTGGAACTGGGCCGCTTCTGCATCCACCCCGACTGGCGCGACCCCGACATCCTGCGCATTGCCTGGGGCGCCATGACCCGCTTTGTAGATCAGACGGGGGCCGAAATGCTGTTTGGCTGCTCGTCTTTCGAGGGCACCGAGGCGGCGGCCTATCACGATGCCTTTGCCATGCTGAAGGACGCCCATCTGGCCCCCAAGCGCTGGCTGCCCCGCGTCAAGGCCCCCGATGTCTTCCGCTTTGCCCGCGCATTGCGCCTGTTCCGCCCCGATGCCAGGCGCGCGATGCGGGCGATGCCGCCGCTGCTGAAAACCTATCTGCTGATGGGCGGCTGGGTCAGCGATCATGCCGTGGTGGACCGTGATCTGAACACGCTGCATGTCTTTACCGGCCTGGAGATTCACGCCATACCCCCCGCCCGCGCGCGCCTTTTGCGCCTTGCCGCAGGCTAGGTACCGAAACGACAGACCCAAAAAACACGGAGTGCCTGCATCAGGCAGGGCGCATGGAAGGGTGCTGAAAAAGTGCAGATTGCATGGGCTGGCTGAACGGAAAGGGGGCACACTCTTCCGCGCGCGCGCCGTGCGGTCTGGCTGGGGCCATCGTCCCGGCCCAGCGTGGGCGTGCCACCGGCCTGCCGTTGTTCCCGGACCTGCCGCTCTGCGGGTACCGTCGCGCACGGGCGGGGGAAACGCGCTGCGTTTCAGCGTCCGTCCGGAACGGCAAGCTCATTTCACGCGGGTCAGGACGATCTTCCGTCCGGCAGGCGGAGGGGATGCTGTTTCAGCAGCCTGTTAAGCCCGCGCCAGTCAGAACGTTACTGCGCCTTGACGGACGCGGCCCCGGTCCCTTAGCGTCGCCGCGCTGATCACGGGGTCGTCTTGCGAATGGCAGATGCAGGCTGTTTGTGGCTTTCGAGGGTGGGCGACTGGACGGGCGGCGAAGTTCGATAGGATGCCAAGACGTATCATGACCGCCGCCGGGACGTCATCAGAGGCCCGTGTTCGCTGTAGGGCGGCCCGGTTTGGTCAGGGCCGGTCCTTCTGCGGCCTTGGGCGGGTTCGCTTGCAGTCCTTTCATCGGGCATGTCGATAGTGGTTCCGCTTCGGAACGGGGACGGTGCCGTGGCAGCCTTGGGTGCCGGTATTGCCGCAGCCGCCGCGCCTAGCGCCTGCGGGCGTCTGTCGGTCGGCGACAGATCTGCGGAGTCTTCCGGGCATCAATGCCCTGGCCCGGCCGCACCGGATGCGGACGTCCGGGTGCCCGGCCATCCGGTCTGTGCCGGGCAGTCTGCGGCCCTGCGCCCGGTCGTTCAGGGGGCCAGACCCCCCCTTGCTGCAACAGTTGACCGGCACAGGCAAAACCCGCCGAAGACCCTGCCGCGCCGCATGGCATTCCTTGAAGGCCCCGATGCCGATACCGCCTGCCGCCCGTTGGCAGGCCAGTCATGGGGCAGCCATCAACCTTGTCGGCACGGCCCGTTGCGGGCCTCGGGCAACCCCCGGCCAGGGACACAAAAGGATCGAGGCATCTCTTGACGCCTGCCTCCAGACCCCGTGCCATCCTGCGTGCCGGGCCCTGGCTGGCCCTGCTTCTTTTCGCAGTCCTGGCCTTTGTGCCGGGCATCGCCAGCCTGCCTGTCACGGACAGGGACGAGGCGCGGTTTGTCCAGGCCAGCAGGCAGATGGTTGAAAGCGGTGACTTTGTCGACATCCGGTTCCAGGACGAAGCGCGCCACAAGAAGCCTGTCGGCATCTACTGGCTGCAAAGCGCGGCGGTGCTTGCCTCTGGTCAGGGTCCGGAGGCCGGGCTTTGGGTGTACCGGCTGCCCTCGCTGATCGGGGCCACGCTGGCGGTGCTTCTTGTTGCCGTCGTCGGCACGCCCCTGTTCGGCAGACTGGCGGCGCTGGCGGCAGCGGCGGTCTTTGCCGGCGGGCTGGTGATCGGCGGAGAAGCCCGTATTGCAAAGACTGATGCCGCGCTGCTGGCCACGGTACTGGCCGCTCAGGCCGTGCTGGTGCGGCTTTACCTTGGCAGGCCGGTCGGCCGGGCCGGACCCCTGGCCTTCTGGCTGGCCATGGCCGCCGGAACGCTGATCAAGGGTCCCATCGGCCCCATGGTGCCCGCGCTGACGGCGCTGACGCTGTGTCTTGCGGACCGCCGCGCAGACTGGCTGCGGCCGCTACGGGCGCCCGTTCCGGTTCTTGTCGCGCTGCTTGTGACCCTTCCGTGGTTCCTGGCGATCACCCTGCGCAGCAACGGGACCTTCTGGCTGGGGTCTGTGGCGACCGACCTTCTGCCCAAGATCGCTTCGGGCCAGGAGGGCAAGGGAGCACCGCCGGGAAGTTACCTGGTCGGCCTCTGGTTCACCTTCTGGCCCGCAACGCCCCTGCTTGTTCTTTCGCTGCCCGCCATATGGCGGGCGCGCCGCGAGGCGGCGACGCGGTTCTGCCTGGCCTGGGTCATCCCGGTCTGGCTGCTGTACGAGGCAATTCCGACCAAGCTTATCCACTATACCCTTCCGGTCTTCCCCGCCCTGGCGCTGCTTGCCGCAGGTCACCTGCCGACCGCCCTTGCCACGGCATCCCGGCCCCTGCGCATCGTGGCGGCGGTTTCGTTTCTTCCCGGCCTTGCGCTGGGCATCGCGATGCTTGGATATGCCGCAGCAACAGAAAACCGCGCCGCCATGTGGCTTGCCGGTGCCGGTCTGGCTGGCGCCGGTCTTGCCGCGACCTTCGCGCTTCGGTCCTTTGCCGCGTCCCGGCCCCTGGGACTGGCGGCCTTTCTTGGGCTGGCCGGGGTTGTCCTGCACGCCAGTCTGATCCTGGCCGTCGCCCGCATGCCTGCCTTGTGGCCGACCGAAGCGGCAATGGCGCTGGCCGCCGAAACCGCCGCCTTGAACGGCTGTGCCCGGCCCCGGATGGCGGGTTTGGGGTATACCGAGCCTTCCCTTGTCTGGCGCGGCGGCAGGGACACCCGGCTTTATTCCGGGCCCGGCACCGCCGGAACCGACGTGATCCGGCCCGGTCCCTGCCTTGTTGCCGTCAGCCTGCGCGACGGCGGTTTCACCCCGGACGCCCTTGCGCAGGGCTGTCGGCTTGTCGGCACCGTCGCCGGCTTTGCCATCGGCGCGGGGCGGCAGGTCACGCTCGACATCCTCGACTGTCACGGTGAACCATGAAAGACCTGCAATCAGCGGAAGATGGGGCAGCCGGCCCGGGTGCCGAAGCGGACACACGGCCACGGATCGCGGCGATCCTTGCCCGGCAGGACCAAAGCCCGCTTTCGCTTTTCATCTGCTTTGTCTGTGCCCTGTTCCTGGTGGTGGTGATTGCCGATGGGCCGGTCCACACCATGGCAAAATCGTTTGATCCGACGCTGAACGCCGCGCTGCGCATGGTGACGGAGTTTGGGAATTCGGCCTGGCCCCTTGGCATCGGCCTGACCCTGCTGGCCCTTGTCGCTGTCGCAAGGCGCCGTGCGCAGGGCGCCGCAGCCGAAGAATTGAGGGACTTCCGCTCCTGTCTTCTGCTTGTGGTCTTGTCGGTCGCGGGCAGCGGCTTTGTGGCAAGCCTTTCCAAGAACATGATCGGTCGCATGCGGCCATCGACGGTCCCCGACCCGAATGTTCTGGAATTCTCAGTCTTGGCGTTCCGTGCTGGCTGGGCTTCCTTCCCGTCAGGACATGCCACAACGGCGGCGGCCTGTGCCGTTGCACTGGCAATCTGCGCCCCGAGACTGTCCTGGGCCTGGCTGTCCATCGGCCTTGTTGCAGCGATGTCGCGGGCCTTGCTGGGCGTGCACTGGCTGAGCGATTGCCTTGCAGGTCTGGCGCTGGGCACAGCTTTCTGCCTGCTGCTGCGAAGACACATGGCTGGCCGGGGTCACCAATTCGTGCTTGATCCGATGGTGCTTTTCCCTGCCGTGATCTTGACCGGCCAGGCACTGTCCGGTGCCTTCTTCGGCCTTGGGCGACCGGTTTGCGCAGGCTTCTTGCGGCTTTGGCGAAAGTTCGCGTCATGGCGCAGGACGTAAAGGCAAAAACCACAATCGGATACAGGCATGTCCTTGCGGGCAAGACGAATGCCTGTCCCCCGGACAAAAGGGGGGGTGTCACGGCAGTGGTGGCAACCCGATCAGGTCGTGATCCCCGGGTAAATGTGACTTCCCCGCTGGTGGTGAAGCTGCTGGCGACCGGGGCATTCAGGCTGGCATTGATTTCTTCAACCTGGCACCCGGGGTACGCATCCTGGTCGCGGGGCAGGGCGACAAAGGGGCGGTTTCGGGTATCCGCGCTGCGCGGCCCAAAACGCAGGTGCCGGACAACCCTTTGGGCTGACGCTGTTTCGCGCCCCGGCGCAAGTGATTGCAGGGCGCGGACCGGGCGGGCCTTACCGCGATTCCGTGATCCCGACCGGCTGTTTCGGATGCCCGGGTCTGGCCCTTGAAGCGGGCGTCGATCCGGTCAATCCGACCGAATGCCGATTCGGCAACGGCACATGGCGCGAAGGCTTTCCATGGAACCTGTCAGGCACTATGTGCAGGCGATGCCTTATGCCTATTCGGTCGCTGCCCGGGGGAGCGAGCACGGTTCTCAGGCCGATTACTGCCGCACCACGCAGGACCTGGTGCCGAACGTCTTCCCCAAAGGTATCAATGGCCCTGGCACGCCACCGGGATGCCGGACTTCGGATCAAGCCTTTTCGATCCGGCGATCACCCGGGAAGTCGGGCCTGCTGCCGGGTGTTCACGGATTTCAACCGCAACCCGGCACCTGTGCCCGGCGATCTGCCCTTCAGCCTTGATCGACTGGACGCGGACGCAGCCACCTGACCAGGAAAGGCGGGCACCCGACAGCCGCTGCCAATCGAGCGGCTGCATCATATGAACCTGCTGTCTATTGGGCCTTACTTGCGCTACAAGGCTGATATCCGGTGCGACACGCTGGAATTTGCAGTGAACAGCCAGCACATGAACGGCGGGATTGCGGTTGATACCTGGGGGCGCAGCAGTTTGCCCGGCCCTTATGCCATTGGCGAGGCCGCAGGGACGCATGGGGTCATGCGCCCCCGGGGGGGCCGCGCTGAACGCAGGGCAGGTTCCGGGAACCCGCGTGGCCGGGCATATCGCGGCGGGCGGGCCCGGACCGCGCCTGTCGGGCCAGCCCGGTTAGCCAGCGCGATGGTTGATCCGGACCGCAGGGCGGTGTCCGATGCCTGACCCTGATGTGATGACCGTGATCGCCGTGGGAGAGGCGATGGTCGAATTGGCCCCCGTCGGCAAGGGGCACTACCGGCGGGGTTTTGCGGGCGATACCTTCAACACCGCCTGGCACATGGCGCAGCTTCTGGCGGGGCGCGCAAAGGTCGGCTTTGCCACCCGGGTCGGCACAGACGGGATTTCCAACGCTTTCGTGGCGGAAGTGGTGGCGGACGGCCTGGATGCTTCGGCAATCGCGCGCGACCCCTTGCGCAACATGGGGCTGTATCTGATCGAGTTGAACGGGGTCGAGCGCAGCTTTCATTACTGGCGTGACACCTCGGCGGCGCGCGGTTTGGCATCGGACGCCGACGCCCTGGATAGGGCCTTTGCCGGGGCGGGGCTGATCCATCTGTCGGGCATCACCCTGGCGATCCTGCCGCCGGATGACCGCGAAACCCTGTTCGCAGCGCTGGCCCGGGCAAGGGCAGGCGGGGCGAAGGTATCGTTCGACCCGAACTTTCGCCCCAGGCTGTGGTCGTCAATGGACGAGGTGCGGCAGACCATTCTGCGGGTCCTGTCTTTGACCGACATTGCCCTGCCCAGCTTTGACGACGAGGCTGCGGTCTGGGGCGACACGACCCCCCAGGCGACACTGGCGCGCCTTGCCGCGGCAGGTGTTGCCGAAGTTGCGGTCAAGGATGGGGCGGGGCCGGTATCGGTACTGTCAGATGGCAGGATCGGGGTTCTGCCAACCGCAAAGGTCGGGGACATCCGCGATACCACCGGGGCCGGAGACGGCTTCAACGCAGGCTATCTGTCGGCCCGCCTGCTGAGGCAGACGCCCGAAATGGCCGTCACCGCCGGACAGGGATTTTCCGCTGAGGTGATCCGCCACTTTGGCGCGCGTCTGCCCAAAGCCTTTGTCCCGCCGCTGACATGAGGCCGCTCAACCGCACCGGGGCTGGCAGGCCAGGCCGCCCGGGCGGTGTTGCGGCGGATCATCCCCCGGTCTTCGGCTGCGATGGCGGCGATCAGACCCAATATGGTCCCGCAGATGTCCTTCAGCCCTGTCCGCTTGACTGGCGAATGGACAGACTGACTGCGGTTCGGGTCTCGGGCGGGGGGGCGATGTGGTTTTCCAGCCAATCTACAATCGTCTGGGCGGCTTGCACCCCGATCCCCGCAATGTCGCAGCGCACGGAGGACAGGGATGGATAAGCCTGGGCAACCTCTTCGATGTCGTCAAAGCCCATGATCAGGAAATCCCGGCCGACGCGCCATCCGACCTCGTGGCAGCCCGAAACCATTCCCAGGGCGACAAGGTCATTGAAACACACCGCCGCGTCCACGCCTGCGTTGTTGGAAAACAGCTTGCGGGCGGCGCTGCGGCCGAACGCGCGGCTGGCCTTGCCAGTCATGATGATCGGCGCCAGCCCCATGTGCGCTAGGACATCCAGATAGCCCGCCTTGCGTTCCTCGGTCACGGCCCGGCCTTCAAGCCCCCCGGACAAAGGCGATGCGACGCGCCCCGGCGGCTATGAGATGCTGCGTCGCCTCGCGGCTGCCTGTCACGTAGTCGGGCGCAATCAACGGGAACCGGTCCAGCCGCTCATCCACGCGGCGCCGCATCTGCATGGTGGGAATGCCGCCGCGCGCGATGGCATCAAAGGTTGCAGCGGTCTCGCCATAGGCCGGGCAGATGATCAGCGCCGACACGCCATGTTCAATCATCGAACCTACGACCTGGTCCTGCAACTGCGGGCTTTCATCGGTGTTGGCGATAACCGTCGAATAGCCGCGCTCCGCCAGCGCCATTTGCAGCGATGTGGCGAATTCGGTGAAGAACGGGTTGCGCAGATCGTTGATCACAAGGCCAATCAGCCCGGCATTCGACATTCGCATGTTGGCGGCGGCGCGATTGTAGACATAGCCGATTTCAGCCATCGCCCTGCGCACCAGGGCGCGGGTTTCCTCGCGCACCGCAGGGCTGTTTTGCAGCACAAGGCTGACCGTCGATTTCGAGATGCCTGCGCGCTTGGCCACGTCGATGATGGTCGGTCGGCGGTTGACGTTCATCTGGTCTGGATCCATCGCATTGATTGCAGAAACCCGCGTCGCCTGATGCGCAAAGACCACGGGGCGCAGGGGTGGTGGTCAAACGCCGAAGTCGCGCCGCTGCCCCTTGTGCGGAAACGGGCGGTGTGGACAGGCGGCGTTTTGCCCCGGGCGCCGGACCGCACGGGGCCTGCGGACAAGTTTCCTGCCTTCCAGCCACCGGTCCAAGCGGGGACACTGTTCATCACCCTCAGGCAGATACGGCAAGATCGAAGCACAGGATGCCATCCTTGCCCCCCATTGCTGCTGCCGTCAGTTTTGCCGCCAAAACCCGATGTTCGGGGTGATCCTGATAGGCTTGCAAGGCTGCCCAACCGGTGAAATCCACGACAAAGCCGTGCATATAGCCGCGCTCCATCTGCTCGGGGCTTTCGCTTTTTCCCGATACGATCGACAGCAGGCCGGGAACCTTGCCCTTGATCTGATGAAGTTCGGCGAACAAGGCCGCGATGTCCCGGTCGGAAAGCCCGGGTTGAAAGCGGATCAAGACAATGTGACGGATCATGCCAGTGCCATCCTGTTGTCCGCCTTGATCATGTCGGATGCCTTTTCGCCGATCATGATTGCGGCCGCGTTGGTGTTTGATGAGATGACTGTGGGCATGACCGAATTGTCGACAACGCGCAGCCGGTCGATTCCGTTGAACCGCAGCCGAATATCCACGACGGAACCCGCATCCGGCCCCATCCGGCAGGTTCCGGCACAATGGTGCGATGTCTTTGAATGCTGGCAGATGAAGTTGAAATAGTCGTCGTCCGTGCGCACCTGCGGGCCGGGAAGGCGCTGGGCCAGGATATACGGCTTCAAGGGGGCCTGGGCCAGAATTTCCTGCGTCAGCTTCAGCCCGCGAATGGTCATTTCACGGTCAAGCGGATCCTGCAGGTAGTTGGGGTCAATCAGCGGCGCTTTCTGCGGATCGTCACTTTGCAACCGGACCGATCCGCGCGACCTTGGGCGCAGATAGCAGGAATTGAGTGTGATCCCCCCCTGCGGCATCGACACCACGCCATGCTCGATCCCGGTGCCAAGGCCCAGGTGAAGCTGGATGTCCGGTGACCTTGCCTGGGGATCCGCATACCAGAAGCCCCCCGTTTCGAACAGCGACGAGGCGACCGGCCCCTTGCGGCCCAGAAGATAGCGCAGACCGGCAAGCGCCGCCCATAAGGGCTTGCCATAGCGGTCATAGCTGTGGGGGCCGGACAGTTCGGCAATACAGTACAGGTCGAGATGATCTTGCAGATTCGCACCGACTTGCGGCTGATCCTGGATCACCCTGATCCCCAGCTTCGAAAGATGGTCAGCAGGCCCGATCCCGGACAGCAGCAACAGGCGCGGTGATCCGATGGCACCTGCCGCCAGAATGACTTCGGCGTTTGCGTGCAGCCGCTGTCCGTCAACAAGCTCCACCCCGGTCGCGCGGCCGCCCTCCACGACCAGCCGGCGCACCTGCGCACCCAGCCGGACGGTCAGGTTCTTGCGGTGGCGATTGGGCGCGACATAGGCCATCGCAGCGGAAGATCGCCTTCCGTTGCGCTGGGTCAGCTGGTAATAGCAGACGCCGTCCTGTTTTTCGCCGTTGACGTCCGGGTTGCGTGGAATGCCCAAGGCGGCGGCCGCAGCGAAATAGGCCTCGCAGATGGGCAGGGGCGCGCGCGGTTCGCTGACGCCCAGCGGGCCGCCCCTGCCATGAAACCTGTTGTCATGCGTTTCATTATCCTCTGCCTTGCGGAAGTAGGGCAGCACGTCGTCATAGCCCCAGCCCGCACAGCCCATCTGACGCCAGTCGTCATAGTCCTGCGCAGCCCCACGGGTGTAGATCTGCGCATTGATCGCCGATCCGCCGCCGATGACCTTGGCTTGCGTATAGCGGAACACCTTGTTCTGCATGTGTCTTTGGGCAACCGTCTCCCACCCCCAACTGCCGATGCCCTTGGTCATTTTGGCAAAGCCTGCCGGCAGATGATAGAAGGGGTGTCGGTCACTGCCGCCGGCCTCCAGCAGCAGCACCTGCGCTGCGGGGTCTTCCGACAGGCGCCCCGCCAGAACCGAGCCGGCCGAGCCGCCGCCGATGATGATGAAATCGTATCCTTCGGCCATCCGGCCCTCCTGCCTTGGGTCACGCAAGCCTTGTCTGTGCGATATGGTTTGCGGCCCGGATCGCCAGTGCCGCCACGGTCAGCGCCGGGTTGACCGCCGCAGACGTGGGCAGGACCGACGCATCGAAGATGAAAAGGTTCGGGTGGTCATGGCTGCGGCAAAAGGGATCGACCACGCTTGAATCTGCATCGCGGCCCATGCGTGCCGTGCCGCATTGATGCGATGGCGTACGCCTGTCAAAGGCGCGCGACAGCACGACCGGATAATCCGCAAGCCACAGTTTTTCCTTCAGCTTCTGCACCAGCGCAAGATGTGCGTCCCAGTTCGACCGCTTCCGGTCCAGCATGACTTGCCCGTCCTTCAGGGTGATGCGGCTTTCGGGGTTGGGCAGGTCTTCCGACATGGCGTAAAGGTCCACCGCGCGCCGCGCAACCCAATTTGCGGCAATCCGGGGCGGTGGCATCGCACCTGGACTGCCTGGTGGCATTTCGAATTGGCACCGGCGTGACAGGAATTGCCGGGGTTGATCGGCCTGCCTTCGCCATCCGGCCATTCTTCGCAGGGTCGGAAGTATCCCTCAGCGAAGATTGCCGTGTCGCTTCTGCCCTTCGCTGACCGGACCAGATGCGCGCCGCGCTCCGGGATCACAATCCTCTGCCCGGTGGCGGCAAGTGCCGCCGCCACTGTCGCGCCGCCCATCCCCGACCCGATGACGATGACGTCCGCATCGCTCATGACTTGATGATCTCTTCGGTCCCGGGATCAAGAGCGACGGCCTTTTCCATGTTGACCGCAAAATCACATTCCTGTCCCGACCGGACGGCGGGATCCGCCCGCATGCGGGCGACAATGTCCTTGCCACCCGGTTCCATCGCAACAAAGGTGTCGGCGCCCGCAGGCTCTGTCACGCCGACCAGATTCCGCAACGGCACGATGTTCCGGGAATTCCGGTCGGCCCCGTCGGGATCGGTTATGGTTACGGGGCGACCGCCCAGAAGAATGTCCCTTTCATCCCATTCGGCCGGATTGGACGGGCTGAATCTCAGCTCTGACATTCCCCCAGACTTCATTCAGCGTGATCGAGACTCCGGGACGGAGTCTTGCGCGGTTGGGCGTGTTGGGCAACGAGGGCTAGCGCAGAGCCTTGCGGGGTGCACAGCGTCGGGCCCCGTTGCGGGGCGAAGGTTTGTGCGAACGCGGCTGGCGTCTGCCGGCCGAGGCCGGGAGTGGGGGCGTTCGGTGGTGTGGTGCGTGCGCCGGGCGGCGGGCGTGATGCCGGGACGGGAAAAGGGTCTCGTTCAGGAGATCGTTCCGCAGACCACCGTTTAACAGGCTGCTGAAAAAGCAATCCGACTGCCTGCCTTCCGGGAAATCTTCCCGGTCCGGGGACAAGGTTTGCCCCTTTGGGCGGGATCAGGAAACGCGACCCGCGTTTCCCCCGCCCGCGTGGGACGCTGCCACCAGGACCGGTGCAACCCGCATCGACAGCGGCCAGCGCCCGGCCCGGCGGGCAAGAAGCGCCCGCCGGGGGCGGGACGGGCGCTGGCCGGGGGCTTTTTGGACCCCGGCCGGACAAGGATCAGCGTGGCGCTGTGGCAGGGGCGATGGCCCCTGCCAGGATGCACAAAGCGCGCGCAGGCGGAAGAGGTACCCGCTTTGCGGTCAGGCAGCCCCTGCGGTCAGCGCTTTTTCAGCACCCTGTTCAGCTTTCGGTAAAGGCATTCCGGATCAACGTCAGCGCGGGTCAGGCGACCGGTTGTCCGGAAGAATCGGTTGCATGGCGAAGGATTTGGCCTGTGACCAATCCCTGCAGACCGCTTTGCATGGCCGCGCGGCGGGGCATCCGGCCCTTTGCGCTTGTGATTGCGCCGATGCGGTTTTCGGGCGTGGTCAGGTTCTGACACGCCCCGCGGACATTCCGGCAGCAGATTGCGCGCCGCACCCCGTTCCGGGGCGGCGCGGCCGCGCTCACCCCGCCGGTCGCGCGCGTCTTTGGCAGCACCGGGTTCAACCATTGCACGGTGGTCGCGGTACAGATGGCCGCCTGCGCTGTTCGGGCCGCTGTCCGGCGCACTCTGCACAACCTGTGGCCCCCCGGATCAGGGTCGGTTGACGTTCCTCTCCGTCGGATGACGGATGCGATGAACGCGCCGCAGCATGTGCCTGTCCTGCGGCAGGGTATCGCGATGCCCGCATGGCATTTCTGAACCAAGGCCGGTCGCCCGACCCTGCCATGATCCGTCGCCTGCCCCGGAACCGGCGGAAGACCGGGAGGTCGGGCTGGAAACGGTCGTTCCGCAGAAGGACCGGGACAGCCCGACATGGCTTCACGACAGGCCGGGAAAGAAAAAATTGACCAAAAGGTAAATCATGCTAACAGTGATCGTCAGGGGCGGGTTCGCCAAGGCTGACTGATCGGCGCAGCGGACGGCCCGGGGGTGCCGGATGCTGGATTTGCTCATACGGGCCGGTCGTTTGCCTGACCGAAAGGATTCGGTGGATATCGGCATCCTGAACGGTCGGATTGTCGAGATTTCGCCCCGCATCGACGCGGCTTCCGCCCGCATGATCGAGGCGGCCGGACGGCTGGTTGCGCCCTGTTTCGTCGACCCGCACTTCCACATGGATGCCACCCTCAGCCTGGGCCTGCCGCGCCTGAACCGGTCAGGGACCTTGTTGGAAGGCATCGCCCTTTGGGGAGAGCTGAAGCCGCTACTGACCGTCGACGCGGTGATGGAGCGGGCCTTGCGCTATTGCGATCTGGCGGTATCGCAGGGGCTTCTGGCGATCCGCACGCATGTGGATGTCTGCGATGACCGTCTGACCGCCACCGAAGCCCTGATCGAGGTTCGCAGGCGCGTTGCGCCCTATATCGACCTTCAGCTTGTCGCCTTTCCGCAGGATGGCCTGTTCCGCAGCCCCAATGCCGAGGCAAATCTGCTGCGCGCCCTTGACATGGGCGTCGATGTGGTTGGCGGTATTCCGCATTTCGAACGGACGATGCAGGACGGCGCGGCATCGGTGCGCCGCCTGTGCGAGATTGCGGCCGACCGGGGTCTGCCGGTCGATCTGCATTGTGACGAAAGCGATGACCCGATGTCGCGTCACATCGAAACCCTGGCGGCCGAGACGGTGCGCCTTGGTCTGCAGGGGCGTGTCGTGGGATCGCATTGCACATCGATGCATTCGATGGACAATTACTATGCGTCAAAGCTCATTCCGCTGATTGCCGAGGCGGGTATGCACATCGTGCCAAACCCGTTGATCAACCTGACCCTTCAGGGCCGGTCCGACACCTATCCGCGTCGCCGCGGTCTGACCCGGGTGGCCGAACTGCGGGCTGCGGGCGTGAATGTGGCACTGGGACAGGATTGCACGATGGACCCGTGGTATCCGCTGGGTTCGGCAGATATGCTGGAGGTGGCCCACATGGCGGTTCATGCCGTTCCCATGACCTCGCGCGAGGCGATGGCCTGGTCCTTTACCTCTGTCACGGTGAACGGGGCGCGGGCGATGGGCCTGGCGGACCCGACACTGCGGGTCGGCGGGCAGGCGACGATGGTTGTCCTGCAGGCGCGCGACCCGATCGAGGCGGTGCGCCTGAAAGCGACCCGCCTTGCCGTGATCCGGAACGGCAGGGTTCTGGCGCAGACCGCCCCCCGGGTGGCACAGCTGTCGCTGCCGGGGCGGCCAGACAGCCTTGACCCTGCGTCCTGTGCCCCGATTGCCGAAGATTGACCGACCCTCTCTCTCACCCTCTGCAAAGGACTGCTGCCATGATCTTGACCGCTTCCCGCCGCCAGCTTCTGCTGGGTGCTGCCGCCACACTGGCCCTGCCTGTCTACCTGCGCCGCGCCAACGCCCAGACCGTGATCAAGGTCGCGGGCATCCATGCCTCGCCGGTTGAAAACGCCTGGAATTCGCGCGTGCATTCCGCGCTTGAGGCGGCAGCCGCCAGCGGACTGATCACTTACGAGTTTTCCGAAGGCGTGGCCGCGACCGACTATCCGCGGGCCATGCGCGAATATGCAGAGGGCGGCGCGAACCTGATCTGGGGCGAAAGCTATGCCGTAGAGGCCGAGGCGCGGGCCGTTGCGGCCGATTACCCGGATGTTGCGTTCCTGATGGGATCGTCCGGCGGGCCGGAGGGGAACAATTTCGGCGTCTTCGGCACGCGCAACCACGAGGCGGCCTACCTGGCCGGCATGCTTGCGGGCAGGATGTCTGCGTCCAACACCTTCGGATCGGTCGGGGGGTATCCCATTCCCGAGGTCAACCTGCTGATCAACGCCTACCGGATGGGCGTCAAGGAAGTGAACCCCGATGCCAAGTTCCTGAACGGATTCATCGGGGCCTGGTTCGACCCTGCCAAGGCCAAGGAAGCCGCCGTGGCACAGATCGATGCCGGTGCGGATATTCTGTTCGGGGAACGGATCGGCACGGCGGATGGTGCGCAGGAGCGCGGCGTGAAGGCCATCGGTTCGCTGATCGACTATACGCCACGCTATCCCGGCACGGTTTTCGCCAATGCGATCTGGAACTATGGCCCCACCATCGATGCCGTCGTGGCAGATGTGGTCGGCGGCAAACCGGTGGGCCGCGACTATACCGAGTATTCCTTCATGAAATACGGCGGCAACGAGCTGATTTTTGTGGCGGCCGAGGTGCCTGCCGATGCCCTGCCCGCAATGGAAGCCAAGAAGGCGGCCATCGCGGCAGGCACGTTCGAAGTGCCGATTGACGCGAACGAGCCTGCCTGAGCCGGGGTGCAGGATGCGACCTCACTGGCGGCGTGCATCGCTTCGGGGCAGGTGACTGCCCCGGCCGTGATGGAGGCTGCGCTTGACGCTGTCGCAGGGGATGTCAGCCTGGGCGCGGTTGTCCGCTGTGATCCCGGCATGGGTCGAACCGGCGCGCTGAACCCCGGCAGGGGCCCCTTTGCGGGCGTGCCGTTCCTTGGCAAAGATCTGGGGTCGGCGGCGAAGGGTCTTGCAACGGCGGGCGGATCGGCGGCGCTGCGCCGCCGCCTTTCGGACCCCGCCTGCGACAGCGCTCTGTTCGGGCGCTTTCGGGCCGGGGGGCTGGTGCCCTTCGGCCTGACGACCGTTCCCGAATTCGGGCTGGCGCTTACGTCTGATCCGGCGCGCAATCCCTTTGATCGCCGCCTGTCGCCGGGCGGTTCATCGGGCGGGGCGGCGGCGGCCGTTGCCGGCGGGCTGGTGGCCATGGCCCATGCCACCGATGCGGCCGGGTCAATCCGGGTTCCTGCGGCCTGTTGCGGGCTGGTGGGGCTGAAACCCTCGCGCGGGGCCGTGCCGGGGGGGCCGGACTTTGGCAATCACCTGATGGGGCTGGCGTCCGAACTGGTGCTGGCCCGGTCCGTGCGCGACGTGACAACGGCGTTTCGCCTGGTCTCGGGGCGGGCGCAGACCCCCTGCGGCGATCCGGCAGCCATGGCGTTTTCAACCCCCGTGAAGGTGGCGCTGTGCCTGCCTGACCGGTGCGGTTCCGACCAGCAGGCGGCGGCGCGCACGGCGGCGCTGGCGCTTGAAGCGCTGGGCGCACGGGTTGAAGACCGGCCGGCACCGGATGCCTGGGGCGCGACCGCCGCGCGGCTTGCCCGGATGGTGTTGACCGCATCCCTGGCTGAATGGATGACGTCAGCGGGTGTTGCGGATGACGGGCTTTCGCCCGTAGCGGCCGCGATTGCCGCCGGGGGCCGGGCGCTGCCTGCGACAGCCCTGTTCGCTGCAAGCCGCGAGATGGCGCAGCTTTCCGGTACCGTCTGGCAGATGTTCGAGCGGATCGATGTGCTGCTGTCCCCGGTGCTTTCGGGCGCGCCTCCGGTCGTGGGGGCCTTTGACATGACGCGGGCCGATCCGGCGGTACATTTCGCCCAGATGGAGGCGACAGCCCCGAATGCCGCCCTGGCCAATGTCGCCGGATGCCCGGCGCTGGTGCTGCCCTTTGGAACCGATGCGGCGGGGCTGCCGCTGGGCGTGCAGCTGATGGGGCCGATCGGGTCTGACCTTGCGCTTCTGGCGCTGGCGGCGCGGCTGGCCGCGCTGGCCCCGCCGGTGGCCTTTCCCGCACCGATTGCAGGGCATCCATGACACAGCCGGTGCTGGAACTGAACCGGATCACCAAGCACTTTGGCGGACTGATGGCCAATGACGATGTGACGCTGCACCTCAATCAGGGCGAAATCCTGGCGCTTCTGGGCGAAAACGGCGCAGGCAAGACAACGCTGATGAACATCCTTTTTGGGCATTACACCGCTGACGCGGGCGAGGTCATGGTCAGCGGCAGGGCGCTGCCCCCGGGGATGCCGCGCGCGGCCATCGCCGCCGGGGTGGGCATGGTGCACCAGCATTTCACGCTGGCGGCCAATCTCAGCGTTCTGGAAAACATCACCATCGGGTCGGAGCCGCTCTGGCGGCCCGACAGCCGCCGCGCCGAGGCGCGGGCCGGGATTGCCGGCATTGCCCGGACCTTCGGCCTTCCGGTCAATCCCGATGCGCGGGTCGGCGACCTTTCCGTGGGCGAGCGCCAGCGGGTCGAGATTGTCAAGGCGCTGTACCGCAAGGCACGCATCCTTATCCTGGACGAGCCGACGGCGGTGCTGGCCCGCCCCGAGGCCGAACAGCTGTTCGCCACCCTGCGCGGCATGACGGCCGGCGGGCTTTCGATCATCTTCATCAGCCACAAGCTGCACGAGGTCATGGCGGCGTCGGACCGCGTTGTGGTCCTGCGCGGCGGCAAGGTGGTGGCCGAACGCCGGACGGCATCCACCAACCCGGCAGAGCTGGCAGAGCTGATGGTGGGGCGTCAGGTCGTTCGGCCGCGCCGGACTGCGCATGCCACCGGCAAACCCGTGCTGGAGGCCCGGGGGCTGACGGTGATCGACGCCGGAAAACGTGGCCTGGACGCGGCAGATTTCACGGTGTGCGAGGGCGAGATCCTGGGCATTGTCGGCGTATCGGGAAACGGGCAGGCCAGCCTGGGCCGTGTCCTGTCCGGGCTTGCGCGGCCCCTGTCCGGCACGCTGACCCTGCAGGGCCGGGACATCACCCGCCTGGCACCGCGCGATCTTGTCCGGCTTGGCATCGGCCGGATCCCCGAGGACCGTCATGCGGAAGGGGTGGTGGGCGATCTTCCGGTCTGGGAAAATGCAGTTCTGGAACGGTTGCGCACCCCCGTTTTTTCGTACCGGGGCTTTGTGCGGCGGGCAGAGGCGCGGGCCTATGCCGCCCGGCTGATCGACCGCTTCGATATTCGCGGGGCGGGACCCGAAACGCGGACGCGGCTGCTGTCGGGCGGGAACATGCAAAAGCTGATTCTGGGCCGCAATCTTGCGGCACAGCCGGGGTTCCTTCTGGCCAATCAGCCCACGCGCGGTCTGGACGAAGGTGCCATTGCCGCCGTCCATGCCGAATTGCTGGCAGCGCGCGACCAGGGGGCGGCGATCCTGCTGATCTCGGAAGACCTGGAAGAGGCTGCCGCCCTGTCGGATCGCATCCAGGCCATCGTGAAGGGGCGCCTGTCGCAGCCCGTGCCTGCCGACCGGGCCGATGCCCGCACGCTGGGCCTGATGATGGCCGGGGTCTGGGAGGTGCGCGATGCGGTTTGAACGGCGCGCCGATGTGTCGGTTCCGGCCCTGCTGGTCGCCCCCCTTGCCGCTGTCCTTGTGTCGCTTGCGCTTTGCGCGGGGCTGATCCTGGCGGCGGGGGTCAGCCCGCTGACCGCCTATGCCGAGATGCTGCGCGGGGCCTATGGATCCCGCCTGGCCGTCACCGAAACCTTCACCCGCGCCTCGCCGCTGATCCTGACCGGTCTTGCGGCGGCGGTCGCCTTTCGGGCGCGGCTGTGGAACATCGGCGGCGAGGGGCAGCTTTACATGGGGGCACTGGTTACGGCGGGTCTGGGGCACAGCATGATGAGCGGTCTGCCCGCCCCGCTGGCGGTGGCGCTGCTGATGACGGCCAGCATGGCCGCAGGTGCCGCGCTGCTGGCGGGACCGGCACTGCTTCGGCTGCGCTTCGGCGTGGACGAGGTGGTGACCACGCTTCTGATGAATTTCATTGTCATCCTGTTCGTCGGTCTGATGGTGGAAGGCCCGCTGAAAGACCCCATGGCTTTCGGCTGGCCGCAATCCGTTCCGGTGGCGGCGGGTCTGAGGCTGCCCGACCTGGTTCCCCGCTCGCGGCTGCACGTGGGCCTGGTGGTGGCATTGCTGGCGGTGGCCGTGGTCTGGGTCGTGCAGATGCGCACGGTCTTCGGTGCCGAAAGCCGTGCGGCCGGGCTTAATCCCCGCGCGGCGGCCTTTGCGGGGGTGCCCATGGGCCGGACGCTGATGCTGGTTGCCTGCCTGTCGGGCGGCCTGGCGGGGCTGGCCGGATCGATCGAGGTGCTTGGCCCGACGGGGTATGTCACCACCAACCTGTCACCGGGTTTCGGTTATGCGGGCATTGTGGTGGCCATGCTGGCAGCGCTGCATCCCGTGGGGGTGGTGGGTGCCGCCGTTTTCGTGGCCACGGTCTTTGTCGGGGCCGATGCCATGAGCCGGGCCACCGGGGTTCCCAGCTTCATCGCAGATGTCATCATGTCGGTGTCGCTGCTGTCGATGCTGACGGCCCTGCTGTTCACGACATACCGGGTGCGCAGATGAGCGAAGCGATCGAGATTCTGACAAGCGCAAGCCTGTGGGCCGCTGTCCTGCGGATTGCCACCCCCTTGATCTTCGGGGTTCTGGGCGCCCTGCTGTGCGAAAGGGCAGGGGTGCTGAACCTTGGGATCGAAGGCATCATGACGGCGGGTGCCATGGTGGGGTGGCTGGCCGTCTATTGGGGCGCAGACCTGTGGACCGGCCTGCTGCTGGCGGTGATGGCCGGAATGCTGACCGGGCTTTTGCATGCGCTGCTGACGGTGTCTCTGGGGTTGTCGCAGCATGTGTCGGGTTTGGGGATTACCCTGTTTGCATCCGCGCTGTCCTATTACCTTTACCGTCTCTGGGTCGTCGTGGGCGATCTTCCCCCGACGATCACGGCCTTCACGCCGCTGCACATTCCGGTCTTGTCCGATCTGCCGTTTGTGGGCGAAGTGCTGTTTTCGCAGATGGCCCCCACATATCTTGCGCTTGTGTCCGTCGGGGTTGTGGCCTGGGTTCTGGCGCGCACGCCCCTTGGCCTGGCCCTGCGGATGACGGGGGAAAACCCCCATGCCGTCGAGGCACAGGGCCTTAATCCCCTGGCTTTGCGCATCGGTGCGGTGGTTGCAGGCTCTGGCCTGATGGCGCTGGGCGGGGCCTTTCTGACCATGGCCACCTTCAACAGCTTTTTCCCCTCACTGGTGCAGGGCCGGGGCTGGATCTGCATAGCCTTGGTGATCTTTGCATCCTGGCGGCCCGGAAAGGCGCTTTTGGGGGCTTTGCTGTTTGCCTTCTTCGATGCGTTCCAGTTGCGACTGCAAACCGTCGTCGACGGGGTGCCTTATCAGTTGTTCCTGATGGCGCCTTTCGTCCTGTCGATCGTGGCGCTTGTTCTGGTCGCAAGACGCGCCCGGGTTCCCGAGGCGCTGATGCAGCCCTACAGGCGGGGCGAGCGCTGATGGCGCGTCGCGCCAGCCCGGCGGCGATGACCGCGCAGGCCATGCAAGCCGCATCGCTGATCCTGCCCCTTGCCTGTTTGACAAGGGGGGGGCAGGGTCAGGCAAGAAAACCTGCCGGCACAGGGCGGCGGGGGCGAGCGTGATCTTTACCGTGGCAATCGACGGGCCTGCGGCGGCAGGCAAGGGCACGATCAGCCGTGCCGTGGCCGCGCATTTCGGCTTTGCGCATCTTGACACCGGGTTGCTGTACCGTGCCGTGGGGGCCAGGGGCGGTGATCCGGTTGCAGCGGCGCAGGCGCTGTCGCCCGAAGATCTGGCCAGCCCCGGCCTGCGATCCCTGGAAGCGGGGGCGGCGGCCAGCCGCGTTGCCGCGATTCCGGCGGTGCGCGCGGCGCTGACCACGTTTCAGCGCCGCTTTGCCCGTGCCGAAGGCGGCGCGGTGCTGGACGGGCGCGATATCGGCACCGTGATCTGCCCCGAGGCCGAGGTGAAGCTTTATGTCACCGCCACCCCGCAGGTCCGCGCCCGCCGCCGCTGGCTGGAACTGGGCGGGGACGAGGCGCAGGTTCTGGCCGAGGTGATGGCGCGCGACGCCCGCGACATGGGCCGCGCCGCATCACCGCTGCGCAAGGCGGCGGATGCCGAGGTGATCGACACATCCGACCTGTCGATAGAGGCCGCCGTGGCCCGTGCCATCGACATTGTCCGCAACAGGCTGGCAAAGTCGCGTATCGCGTGAAGGACCGTGCCCGGCTTCAGGCGAAACCCGCGCATGGCGGAAGCAACACCGGCACGGGCCGGTCAGGCAGCGGCGCACGCGCCCCATCCACGGCACCAAACAGCTATATGCTGCCTGTGATGAAGTCCGGCATGATCCCTGATGCCGAAATGAACGGTGCTGTATCGCGCCCTGCAAAAAGCCCGTGGTCGGTGACCAGAACGCTGCGGCACCCGGCGGCGGCACCGCCCAGCACATCGGTGTGCAGGGTGTCGCCCACCATCGCCAGCCGTTCCGGCACAAGGCCTGTGCGTGCGATGCCTTCGCCAAAAGCCTCGGGGAAGGGTTTGCCGAACCAGTGGGCCTGGATCTTCAGCCGGTCCACAAGATCATGGCCGAAAAGGCCCGGCTCCACTGTCAGGCCGCCTTCGCGCGGGGCGACCAGATCAGGATTGGCAATCACAAGGGGGCGGGGCTTGTTCTGCAACGCGGTCTCGAGCTGGCGGTGCAGCACGGGCGACCAGCGCGCCGTGGACAGAAAAAGAACAGCATCCGCATCCCGAAACGCGCGCGGATCAGACGCCGCGTCCAGCACCCTTGCCGGGATGTCGGCAAAGCTGTCGCCCGCCGCCGAGATCGCGGCCCAGGTGGCGCCCGGCGCAATTCCTTCCAGCCTGGCAACGGCGACATCGCGCGACGCGACAATTTCGTCAGCGGTAAAGTCAAAGCCAAGCTGGTGATACTTGGCCAGAAGCTGTGCCCTTGTATAGCTTGCGGCATTCGTCAGGACGACCAGCTTCTTGCCCCGCGCCCGCAGGCTGGCCAGCCGGGCTATTGCCCCGGGGATCGCCGTTTCGCCCACATTCAGCACGCCGAAGGCATCCAGCAGGAAGCCGTCGACATGGTCTGCCACCTCTTCCAGCGATGTCACCTGCACCGATTGTGCCGCAAAGCGCGCCACCGGCAGGCGCGGGCGGATCGCCTCATACCGCGCAAAGGCGGCTTTGGCATCCGACAGGATGCCAGGGGGCTGGGCGTTCAGCGAAAGGGTGTCAGACACTTGTGAAGCCGCCTTCGACCATCAGAAGCGCGCCGTTCACCATGGCCGAGGCATCACAGGCAAGGTAAAGCGCGGCATCGGCCACCTCGACCGGTTCGGCAAAGCGGCGGGCGGGGGTGGCGTTGCGAAAGGGGTCACCCTTTTCGGGCTTGCCCCAGACCGTTCTGCCCATCGGCGTCATGACCACGGTCGGGCAGATCGCATTCACCTGCACATTGTGCCGCGCCCATTCGGCGCAAAGCGATTTGGTCAGCGCGTTCAGCCCGCCTTTGGAGGCGGCATAGGCCGCGTGGTCATCCAGCGCGATCACGCCGGTCTGGCTGCTGATGTTGATGATCTTGCCCCAGCGCTGGGCGATCATGGCAGGTGCCAGGGTGCGGGCCGTCAGAAAGGGGGCGCGCAGGTTCACGGCCATCATCCGGTCCCAGTCTTCGGCCCGGAAATCGACCGCAGGCGCGACATGGGCTATTCCGGCTGAATTCACCAGGATGTCGATCGTACCCCATTCCTTCAAGGCCTGTTCGCAGGCGGATACAGGTTCGGTCGGGCTTGCCATTTCGGCTGTCAGGGTCAGGCAGCGGCGGCCATGGGCGCGCACCGTCTCTGCCGTGGCGGCAAGGTCTGCCGCGTCGCGCCCCAGGGCCACGATATCCGCCCCGGCATCGGCAAAGACCGCGCAGATTTCGGCCCCGATGCCTTTCGAGGCCCCGGTGACAAGCGCCTTGCGGCCCCTGAGCGAAAAGCGGTCCTGCCAGGACATGGGCCTACTCCAGATTGGTGTGACGCGCGCGCATGGCATCGGGCGGCACGCCAAGATGATCACGCAGCCCCAGGATCAGAAGTTCGAAGGCCAGATACTGCGCGCCTTCAAAAAGCGACCCCATCGGCAGAACAGAGGTGGCCGCCTTGCCCTGATCGCTTGCCATGGTCTGGGCCGGAATGTGCAGGACAAGGTCGGCGGATTGCGGCGCCATGCCCTGCGGCTGGGCGGTGACGCAGGCGACGCGGGCGCCCGCTGCATGCGCCACGCCGATCAATCCGTTGACGGTGGAAAAACTGCCGGGACCTGCACTGACCAGCAGAAGGTCGCCGGTCCCGACCGGCGGACAAGACATGTCGCCCACCACATGCGCATCCAGCCCCATGTGGTAAAGCCGCATCGCCAGCGCCCGCATCATCAGGCCTTCGCGCCCGACACCGTAACAGACGACACGGCCAGCGCGTGCCAGTTCCGCAATCATCGCCTGCATCATGTCCGCATCTGTCGCAGCCACGGCTGCGCGAATCTCTTCCGCCGCGCGGGCGGCCTGATCGGCAAATGTCATGTTCCCACCCGCCTTACGGATTCTGTCCCGGATGCCGCCAGGGCTGCCCTGTGCAAAAGGCCGCATTCATCCAGCAGGTCCAGCACGGTGTAGCGGCTGCGCAGGAAACGTGCCTTCATGATGGACCGGTAAAGATAACCCTCGTCCACTCCGATCTCGGCACCCGAGGACGGTGCCCCGGCGCGGGCAAGATGGTCAGCCATCCTGTCGGCCGTCCAAAGCCGGCCCCGCAGGCGGGCTGAAAGCAGGGGCCAGACCTTTTGCAACAGGGTCAGGCGCGCCGCCATCGCCGGACCCTCGATGTGTTTCAGGCGGGTCTCGACAATGGCGCGGTCTGCAATCTCTCCCGGCCCGAACAGCCGGCGAATCTCGTCTTCTTTCGCGGCCAGCGTCATGCCCGGCGCGCGCGCGGGATCGATGGAAAGACGGTCCCTGGACAAAAGCCAGTCGTACATCCGCAATGTGGCCACTGTGCCAACGGCGACACAGGCCCCATGGCTGACCCGCTCAGCCCCGAAGTGCAGATCATCCATTTCCCACAGATGCGCGATCTGGTGATCGGCACCCGACGCAGGGCGGGACGAGCCATGAGCCTCCATCGCAAGGCCGACCAGCGTCAGGCCAAGGAACAGACCTTCGACGGCGCTGCGATCGCCCGCCGTGATCAGGTCGGGCTGCGACAGCCACCCTGCCAGCCCGTCCTGAACCATTGGCCAGGCAACATCATCAATGGCCTCGATCCCAAGCGCATCGGCTATCATCCAGTCGCCGCCCGCCGGCACCTTGCCGGCAAGATCGCCATAGCCCCAACCCGTCATTTCCGCAGGGGCGGCGGCAATCACGTCCAGATCGGCCAGCAGGACCCTGGCGGGGCGGCAGGGGATGGTCTTCTTGAAGCCCTTCTCTGACAGGGGTGCCCCGGCCGAGGTATAGCCATCCATGCTGGCCGCTGTCGCGACGCACATGTAGGGGATGCCAAGGGTGAAGGCGGCGTGTTTCACCACATCGTTCATGACGCCCGAACCGATGCTGACCGGCGTTTCCCCCGGTTGCAGGACAGCGCGCAGGCGACCGGCAAGATCGACGGTCGGCTTCGGGCGCGGCCGGGCCGGAATGATATGACGGCGCGACACAATCCCGGCATCGGTCAGCACGGCCTCGACCTGCGGGCCTGCGGCAGCCCAGCCGCGCTCATCGGCCATCAGGACGGCCGGGCCGGTGAAGTGACGTCCGTAAACGGCACCGGTTTCGGCCAGGGCCCCGCGCGCGATGCGCACTTCGGCCACGTTGGCCGAACGGGCCACAGCCCGCGCAAGCACATCTTGCTGCGTCATGCCGCGATACCCCCCGAGGCCAGGGTCCGCCCGTCCGGTGCAAAATGGTGCTGGCGTGCAGCCGGAAAGTCCAGCCCGACAACCGATCCGTGGTCCAGCGTGGTGTTGCCGTCCGTCCGCACCACCAGGGTCTGCCCGTCCTGCAGGCGAACGTAAAGGTATGCGTCCCCTCCCAGGGTTTCGCAGATCGATACCGTTGCCTGCAGCTGCCCTTCCCCGGCAGGACGCAGGACCAGATGTTCCGGCCGGATACCCAGTTGTGCCGTTCCCTCCGGTGCCGCCCCCAGGGAAACACCTTCGACCAGGGCCTGCCCGGCCTGCATCCGCACGGTCAGAAAATTCATCGCCGGTGCCCCGATGAACCCGGCCACGAACTGGGTCGCGGGGCGGTTGTACAGGTCCATCGGCGCGCCCGCCTGTTCGATCCGGCCGGCGTTCAGCACGACGATCTTGTCGGCCATGGTCATCGCCTCGACCTGATCATGCGTCACATAGACCATGGTCGCCTTCAGATCGCGGTGCAGCGCCTCAAGTTCCACCCGCATCTGCACGCGCAGCTTGGCGTCAAGGTTCGACAGCGGTTCGTCAAAGAGGAACACCTTCGGCTCTTTCACGATGGCCCGCCCGATCGCCACGCGCTGGCGCTGCCCGCCGGACAGTTGCGCGGGCTTACGGTCGAGGTAGGGTTCCAGCTGCAGGATGCGGGCCGCCTCGGCTATCCGGCGCTTGCGGTCGGCTTCGGGAAAATTGTTGACCTTCATCCCGAAATCCATGTTCTGGCGCACCGTCATGTGCGGGTAAAGCGCATAGGACTGGAACACCATGGCCACGTCCCGCTCTGACGGGGCCGCGCGTGTCACGTCCCGGTCGCCGATGTGAATTGAGCCCTGCGAGATATCCTCCAGCCCCGCGATCGACCGCAACAGCGTGGACTTGCCGCAGCCCGACGGCCCGACAAAGACGGCAAATTCCCCATCGGCAATGGTCAGCGACACGGAATGCAGCGCTTGCGCCGCCCCGTAGAACTTGTTCACGCCCGTCAGCCTGACCTCGGCCATAACGATCCTCTCTGTTGCATCGCGCCTTGGCTCGGGTCGCGACAGCTTCGAACTTTGTGGTTGACTCGACCCGGTCTTTATACATTTCTATGCGCAGCGTTACAAATAGTTGTCAACTCGCAACGCTGATCTCTAAGGGAGGAAAGAAATGAAGCTCAAGTCGCATGTCAGCGCCATTGCGCTGGCCGCCTCTGCCATGGCGGGACTCGCCGGGGTGGCACAGGCCTGGACGCTGGAAGAAGCCGCCAAGCCCTATGCCGGAACCGAACTGGAAGTGCTGTTCCTGGACCGTCCGGGCTACAATGCCGCCATCAAGATGCTGCCGGAGTTCGAGGCGGCGACCGGGATCAAGGTCAACTATACCACCGTACCTTACGAGAACGCGCTTGGCGAACAGGTGCGCGACTTTGTGGCCGGAGGTGACCTTGACATCGCGCTGATCGACCTGGTGTGGATGGGCAACTTTGCCGAGAACGGCTGGATCGTGCCGTCCGAAACCTTCATCAACAACCCCGCTCTGGCCGACCCCGAGCTTGACATGGCCGACTTCTTCCCGCTGGTTCTGGACGCTTTCGGGTCCTGGAACGGTGTCAACTACGGCCTGCCGTTCGACAACTACTCGGGCCTTCTGTTCTACAACAAGTGCCTGCTGGAGGAGGCCGGCTTCGACAAGCCGCCGGCAACCTGGCAAGAGGTGATGGACGTCTACGGCCCCGCCCTGACCAAGGACGGCAAGTACGCCTATGCGCTGCAGTCCAAGCGCAACGAGACCCAGTCAGCCGACAGCTTTGCGCGGTTCCTGTGGCCCTTCGGTGGCAGCTTCCTGGACGCCGAGTTCAAGTCGAACCTGAACTCGCCGGAATCCCAGGCGGGGCTTCAGTTCCGTCAGGACCTGATGAAGTTCATGCCCGAAGGCATCGTCGCCTATGACCATGCCGAAACCGTGAACGCCTTTGCCCAGGGCGATGTGGCGATGATCACCGAATGGTCTGCCTTCTACTCGACCGTGGTCAGCCCTGAGACGTCGAAAATCGCGGACTGCGTTGCAATCGCACCGGAACCCACCGGGCCGGCAGGGCGCAAGCCCGCGCTGGGCGGCTTCTCGCTGGCGGTCGCAAACCAGGCGGACGAGGCCGAGAAAGCGGCGGCCTGGCTGTTCATCCAGTGGGTGACGTCAAAGGCCAAGGCGGGCCAGTATCTGGAGATGGGCGGCGTGCCGGCCCGGCAGTCGGCCTATGCCGACCCGGCGCTGGCCGAGACCTACAAGTACATCCCGGCGCTGGTGGAAAGCTGGAAGGAAGGCGTGCCGGAGTTCCGTCCGCGCTTTGCCGAATGGCCGGCGATCACCGAGATCGTGCAGGAATGGGGCACCAAGATGATGCTGGGTGAGGTCAGCATCGAGGAAGGTTCCAGGATGATCGGCGAAAAGATGGAGGCCGTTCTGGCCGAAGCCGGCTATTACGACGGCAAGAAGCCGCTGGCACAGTAAACACTGCGTCCGACAGGCGTGCCGCAAGGCATGTCAGGGCCCCCGTCACCCGTGGCGGGGGCCTGATCATCCTGAAGACCGAAGCGGGGTTTAGATGTCGTTCCGCGTGCCCAGGCGCACAATCGCCGCCTTTCTTGGCCCTGCCGTGGCCGCTTTGGCCATCGTCGGCATCGTGCCCCTGCTTTATGCGGTCTGGAAAAGCCTGCATTACTTCAACCTGACCAAGATCGCGCAGCAGCGCTTTGTCGGCCTTGACAATTACGGGGCCGTCTTGACCGACCCGGTCTTCTGGCAGGCGATGGGCCGCACGGCGCTTCTGTTTGCCATTGCCGTGCCGGTCCAGATCGCGCTGGGCCTGTTGGTGGCGCTGGTTCTGCACCGCCCCGGCCTTTCTTTCTGGAAAACCCTGACGCGGCTGTCCCTTGTGCTGCCGATGGCAACAACCTATGCGGTCGTGGGGCTTCTGGCGCAGGTCATGCTGAACCAGAAATACGGTGTCATCAATCAGATGCTGGGATGGATCGGTATTGATGCGATCAATTTTATCGGTGACCCGACAAATGCATTCATCGCCGTGGTCCTGTGGGACATCTGGCAATGGACGCCCTTCGTCGCGCTGGTGCTTCTGGCCGGTCTTTCCACCGTCCCGCCCGAGATTGAAGAGGCGGCGAAGCTTGAGACGAAATCCAACCGCACGATCCTGCGCCATGTCCAGCTTCCGTTCCTGATCCCCAGCCTTGTGGCGGTCCTGATCCTGCGCACGGCCGACACGCTGAAGCTTTTCGACATGCCTTTCACCATGACGCGGGGGGGCCCCGGTTCGGCCACCGAATTCATCGCGGTACTGATCGAACGGGTCGGAAACCGCCAGTTTGACATCGGCATGGCCGCCGCGCAGTCGATCATCATGCTGGCCATCACGATCATTCTGGCGCGTCTTTACATTCGCCTTTTCTACCGCGAGGTTCGCTGACATGGCCGCCCCGATCCAGCGCCGCAGCCTGTGGGGAGAGGCACTTCTTCTGCTTCTCATCTGCCTGTTCTGCGTCTTTCCCTTTTACTGGATGGTCACGACCAGCCTGAAGACCCAAGTGGTGGCCCTGGAATCCCCGCCGGTCTGGTGGTTTACGCCGACACTCGCGAATTACCGCGAGGTGTTGTTCATCGACAAGGTCGGCCCCGCGCTGATCAACTCCATCATCGTGGCCGTCTGCACAACCGCCCTGGCCGTGGGCCTTGGCACACCTGCGGCCTATGCGCTTGCCCGGTTCGAGTTCCGCGGCAAGACCGACCTGTGGTTCTGGTTCATCACCAACCGCTTTGTCAGCCCCGTGGTTCTGGCGTTTCCGGTGTTTCTGATCAGCCGCGAGCTTGGTCTGCGCGACACGCACCTTGCGCTGATACTGATGTACCTGACCTTCACGCTGCCCATCGTGATCTGGATCTGCACCGACCAGTTCCGGTCGGTCCCGCAAGAGCTGGACGAGGCTGCCTTGCTGGAAGGGGCCAGCCAATGGCGCATCTTCCGGTCGATCTGCCTGCCCCTGGCCATGCCGGGGGTTGCTGTCAGTTCGATCCTGTCCTTCATCTTTTCGTGGAACGAACTTCTCTTCGCCTACATCCTTACCCCAAAAGCCGCCAAGACCGCCCCGGCGATGGCCGTGACCTTCATGGAAGGCTATGACGTGCCTTACGGAAAGATCATGGCAACCTCGACGCTGATCGTCGTTCCGGTGCTGATCTTTGCGCTGCTGGCATCCAGGCACCTGGTCCGCGGTCTGACGATGGGGGCCGTGAAATAGGGCTGGTATGGCACGTGCACCGAAACTTCCACAGATCGACACCGAAGAGCGGTTGTTGGCGCAGGTCGCCTGGGCCTACCACGTCGAAGGTCTGACCCAGGAAAAGGTTGCCGACAAGCTGGGCGTCACGCGCCTGCGCGTCAACAAGGCCCTGTCCGAGGCGCGCGCCCGCGGGTTGGTGCGGATCACGTTCAACACCGCCTTTGCGGCCTGCGCCGAACTTGAGGCCGCGCTTCGGGCACGGTTCGGCCTGCGGCAGGCCTATGTCGCGCCCGCGCCGATGGACAGCCGCGATGTGCAGATGATTGTCGGTGCCGCCTTGGGCAATCTTCTGTCCGAAGTTCTGGCAGAGCCTGCGGTGCGCCTGTTCGGCATGTCGTGGGGGGGGACCCTGAACATTGCGACGCGCTTTGTGGCACCGACAGCGCGCCCCGACCTGGAGGTCATCTCTGTCATGGGCGGGCTGACCCGAGGGTCCGACCTGAATTCGTTCGAGATCACGATGCGACTGGCCGACCTTTTCGGCGCGCAGCACAGCTACTTTACCGCACCTCTCTACGCGGGCAGCCGCGAAAGCCGCGACACGATCATGCAACTGGATGTCTTTGGCGAAGTGCTGGAAAAGCTGCGCGGGGTTGATGCATTGGCCATGGCGGCGGGCGACATTTCAAAGGCGTCGCTCCTGATGCGCGATGGCCTGCCGGGCGATGTGACCATGCAGGATCTGCTGGCACTTGGCGCTGTCGGCGATGCGCTTGGGGTGGTGGTCGATGCCGAAGGCCGCCCGATCAACCATCCGATCAACGAGCGGGTCATCGGGATCGGACTGGATGACCTGACGGCCATTCCGAACGTCATCCTTGCGGCGGGCGGACCCCGGAAAGTCGCCATAGTGCGGGCCATTCTGAAGCGCGGGGTGGTCAATACCCTGGTGACCGACGAGATGACCGCACGGGCCCTGCTGGAACGGAGCTGATGGCATTGCATATCGGAATCGATCTTGGAACCTCGGGCATCAAGGCGGTGCTGATCGGGGATCTGTCCCGCATCATCGCCGTGGCCACCGAACCGATTGCCGTCAGCCGCCCGAAAATCGGCTACAGCGAACAAGATGCCGACCTGTGGGTCGCTTGCGTTCTGGCCTGTCTTGACCGTCTGGCTGCCGAAGCGCCGAAAGAGATGGCCGCCGTCCGCGGCATCGGTCTGTCGGGGCAGATGCTGGCCGCGCTGATCCTTGACGCCGATCTGCGCCCGCTGCGACCTGCAATCCTGTGGAACGATCAGCGCGCCCTGGCAGAATGCGCGGAACTGCTGGCTGCTGTTCCCGACATCGGCCTGCGAACCAACGGCACGCCTGACCCGGGCATTACCGCGCCCAAGCTGATCTGGCTGCGCAGACACGAGCCTGCCGTGATGGACCGGGCGCGGATGCTGATGCTGACCAAGGATTATGTGCGCCTGGCCCTGACCGGCGAAGTCGCGACCGAGCCGTCGGACGCGGGCGGAACCCAGCTTCTGGATGTGGCCAGCGGGAAATGGGACCCGCAGCTTTGCGCGGCCGCCGGATGGGATATCCGCCATCTTCCCCCGGTCGTGGACAGCTGGGCCGAAGCCGGCCGGCTGCGCCCCGGTCTTCTTGCGCGCTGGGGCATGGCCGGGCCGGTATCGGTTGCAGCCGGTGCGGGCGATAACATGGGGTCCACCCTTGGCGCGGGTGCCACGCGACCGGGGGATGCGGTCCTGACCATCGGAACCTCGGGCGTGGCCTGTATCGTGGATGCCGCCTTTCATCCCGGCCCCTGGCGGGCGATCCTGACCTCTGCCCATGTTGTCCCGCGGGTGTTCCTGTCCATGGGCGTGGTGATGAGTGCGACCGCCTCGCTTGACTGGGTGTCACGGATGACCGGCAGCAGCGTGGCAGACCTTGATGCGCAGGCCACGGCCTGGATCGACGCCGAAGGCCCCCAGGCTGCGCCCGTCTTCCTGCCGTGCCTGACCGGAATCCGCACGCCGCTGAACCGCCCGGACATGCAAGGTTGCATGACCGGGCTGCACCCCGGTGTGACCCCCGCCATGCTGGCCTATGCCACGATGGAAGGCGTTGCCTTTCAGTTCGCTGATTGCGTTGCGGCCCAGCACGAGGTCGGCACCCGGAGCGACCGCATGACCGTCGTTGGCGGGGGCACCCGCAGCCGGATCTGGCTGCGCCTGCTTGCCACTGTGCTGGACAGGCCGGTCAGCCTGATCGGCGGTGCCGACACGGCCGGTCCCCGTGGCGCGGCGCGACTTGCCGCTGTTGCCGCCGGTGCTCCGATGTCCGCCCTTCATGAGCCGGTTGCGGTGACCAGCGTCATCCTGCCCGATCCGGGTCTTGCGGCCGCAATTGCCCCGCGCAGGGCGGCAATGACCGCCCTGACCACGGGGCAGGGCAGCGTGGTGCCTGAGTGAACCGCAGGCGGATGCGGCTCTGTTGCACAAATCGGCTGACGGTCGGACTTCCCCTTTCCCCGGACGGACTCATCCTTCGGCTTCAGTGACAGGGATGCCGGGCGCGGTGGAGCCGTTGAGGACGGCGACACGAACCTGGAGCTCTGACACCTGACGGTCGATGTCCCGCGCCATGAGGCGCTGGCCCGGCAGTTTCCCACAATGCATCTTGGTTTCGACGCGGCTCCGGCGG
>JADCEF010000037.1 GCA_020250445.1 Rhodobacter sp. | reverse complement strand
GCGGGGGTGATCCAACTACTGAACGGCCCTGCAAGGCCCAGCTCACTTCGATCCAGCCCCCGCCGCTGCCCGGCATAAATGCCGTGCCGGGCAGCGGCTCCCGTATCGCACGAAAGCCGGGGTTCACATTAAGAGAAGCTCAGGATCAGGGGTTCGGCGCGCGTGGCGTCCAGGTCAGGCGGGACGCGGACAAGACCGGATGCGGGCCGAACCACATGGGTCGCGTTCGAGCCGATCTGCGTCAGGTCCGCGACCCGGTCGCCGACGGCGATGCCGGTCACCCCCGGGCCAAGCGCGTCAACATGGCCGACGAGATCGTAGCCGAGCGTCAGCGGCAAGGTCAGCTTCAGGACGGGATAGAGGTTCCGCCGAATCAGCATGTCCGTGAAGACAAGGCTCGATGCCTCGACCCGGATGCGGACCTGGCCCGCACCCGGCTCCGGCAACGCCTGATCCTCGACAACGCGGATGACGTCCGGCCCACCGAACGACCGCAGTTCCACACGTTTCGGGGTCATTCGCCGTCCTTCCTTCTGGCTGGCAAGCGCCTTGTGAATCGAATATGTTGTCGTCATCAACATAGGCGGATGAAGGATGTTGTCAATACCTACATCGCAGGTTGGTCGCGGCGGCATCGCGCCGCATCATCACGGCGACCTGCGGGAGAAACTGCTGCGCGTCTGCCGCAATCAGCTTCGAACCGGCGGGCTCGATGCGATTTCGCTGCGCAAGGCGGCGCAGGACATCGGCGTGTGCCATGCCGCGCCCGAGCAAGGGATCGCCAGCGTCACAGCCGATGGTGCCTATGGTTCTCGCAAGCGCCATGATGCCATTGCCGCCCAAGGTGCCGGTGCCATCATTCCGCCTTGCAAAAATGCCAAACCGCAGAAACCTGACACCGCCGGGGTTGTCGCAGGCAGCGATATCCTGCGCACGTCGAAGTCTGTCGGCCGCACCACACGGCGACGCTGCCACGGGCATCACCGCCGAGGCCGTCCAAAGACCGGGATGCCTATGTGAAATTGCCCGGCCGACGCCCGGGCGACCAGACCTTCGACCGTCAGGTCGCGAAGTTTCAGGGCCGCATCGCCATCCTTGCCGGCTTCACTGCGCCCGGCACGCCCATCACCGGGATTGCAGGACAGGTCTGCCTGAGGAAAGAAAAGGTCCGCCAGCCACCCGACTTGTGCAACAGTGCCGTGGTGCGGCAGCGCAGGTGCAGCATCCCTTGCGCTGCGGCCAGTCGCGCGACCGCGCCGTGGCCGGGCTGACCGGACCCTATCCCAGAATGTCCAGCTCCTCATTGATGTCGTCGATCAGGCTGGCGCGCTGCACGGCGGTATCCCCGACCAGCCCGACATGCGAGATGGCCAGCAAGCGCAGCACACTGACCAGCGTCGTACAACTTGGGATCAGGCCGTAGCTGGAGATGTGACAGCGCAGCGCAAGATCCGAAAACCGCTTGGCCAGCGCCAGATTGCCATGATCGGTCAACGAGATGATGCTGGCGCGCGTCGTCTTGGCGTAGGACAGGATCGCCTTCAGCTCTCGCGGTTGCGGCCCCTGCGCCAGCACCACCATGGCGTCGCGCGGCCCCATCATTGCCAGATCCTCGGCCACGGCACCGCCGGCGATGCCGACGGCATGAACATTGGGCCGCAGGCGCGAAAACAGCCCCCGGCCGTAGTGCGCCAGCCAGGCATCGGCACCCTGACCCATGAACCAAAGGCGTGGCGCATCCGCAATCAGCCGGGCGGCCTGACGCAGGGTATCGGGGCTCATTTCTTCGAAGGTGCGGGTGATGTTGGCCAGTTCCAGGTCAAGATGCTCGCCGATCTTGCGGCCCAGCACGGTGCTGCCCGGGCCGGCTTCGGAATAGCTGTAGGGCTGGGTCCGGTTACGCTCTTCGCGCGCCTGCAGCTTGACCTCTTCGAAGTCGGTGTATCCCAGCGCCCGGAAGAACCGCGCGGCTGTTGCCTTGGAGATATCGGCAATCACGGCGAGTTCTGTTGCACTATGTGTTTCAATCAGCCCCGGCCGTTCCAGAATCACCACCGCCAGCTTCCGTTCGCTTTTGGTCAGCCGGTCCAGCTTTTCTTGGATGCGCAGAGCCAGTCGTGTCGACATTTACCTTTCCATTACAGTAGCTTATTTTTCTCTTTGACAGAGTGAAACCATAGTTTCATCATTCTGAAACACAGGAACGTTTCACCGAAACTCTGAAACGCTACTCTGAAACAGGTAGGATGCAACGTGTCGAAATCAAACATCATCCGACAGCAGATCTGGGGCAAACTGAAAGACGTGGCGCGGCCCGACACCCGCTTTGACAAGAACTTCGCCGAGGTCATCCCCGATTTCGAAGGCTCTGAAATTGCCAACCGGCGGGTGCTGGACATGGAGGCCTGCAAGAACGCCGACTTCCTGTTCATCACCCCCGACAATTGTCTGGTCGAAATCCGCCGCGCGCTGATCGAGATGGGCAAGCCCTTTTTCATGTCAACCTACGGCATCTATCGCGGCTTTCTTTACATCGAGCCGGGTTCGGTGCCCAAGGGCCATGAGCTTTACGCGGCATGGCTGGACGGGATGGAGCATTTCGGGCGGCCCATCTCGCTGGAAGAGGTGGCCAGAAAGGGAAAGATCGACTTTCTCGTGACAGGCGCTTCGGCGGTTTCGGTCGACGGTGTGCGCTTTGGCAAGGGGCATGGCTTCTTCGATCTGGAATGGGGCATGTTCACCGACCTGGGGCTGGTCGGCGAAGACACCCCGGTGGTCGCCGTGGTTCATGATTGCCAGGTCGTGCATGAAAAACTGCACCCCAGCCCTACCGATATCCTTGTCGATCATATCGCAACGCCGGGCGGACTGTATACCGTCGACCGCCGGGCCAAGCGGCCCCATGGCGTGATCTGGGATTTGCTGGAACCAAGGCAAATCGAACAGACCCCGCCCCTGCAAGAGCTTCGGGTGATCCAGGGGCTGGCCCCGGCGACCCGAGCCTGAACCCACAGAAACAACAGGAGGTTAGAATGCCACTGACAATTGGACGCCGCGGTTTTCTGCAAGGCACCGCCATGGCGGGCACCGCCCTGGCCCTGCCATATGCAGCATGGGCGGCAACCCCGTTCACCATGCAGGCGGCGTGGATCAACGACGCCGAGTTCGCGGGCTACTTCCTTGGCATGGACAAGGGCTATTATGCCGAAGAGGGGCTGGATCTGACCTACCTTCCAGGCGGTCCTGATGTGATCCCGGAAAGCACCCTCATCGCCGGGCGGGCCGATCTGGCCCTGACCACACCCGACACCACGATCCGGGCGATCACCGAACAGGGCGCGAAATTCAAGATCATCGGCGCGCAGTACCAGAAGAACCCGATCGGCGTGGTTTCGCTCAAGAAGAACCCGATCAACGCGCCTGCCGATCTGGTGGGCAAGACCATCGCCGTGCCGCCGGTCAACATCGTGACGATCGAGGCGCTGCTGGCGCTGAACGGCATCGACAAGGCGCAGGTCCAGATCGTGCCCTATGCCTATGACCCGACCCCGCTGGTCAAGGGCGAGATCGACGCCAGCCTTGATTTCACGACCAATGTTCCCTTCACCATCAGCCAGCTGGGCGAAGAGGCACATTCCTTCCTGCTCTACGACCACGGCGTGACGCTTTACAACGATACCGTTGTGGTGACCGAAGAAACACTGGCGTCAAAGCGCAAGGAACTGCTGGCCTGGCTGCGCGCCAGCCGCAGGGGCTGGATCGAGGCATTGGCCGATCCGGCCCTGTACCCGCCGCAATGGGAAACCACCTGGTTTGCCGGAACCGGCCGGTCGATCGAGAACGAGGTCTATTTCAACACGGCGCAGAAACCGCTGATCGAGGCCCCGGGCGGCATCTTCTCGATGACCGAGGAAGACATCGAAAAGAACATCCAGGCGCTGGCCGCCGTTGGCATCACCGGCACCCGCGAGATGTTCGACACCACTTTGCTGTCGGAAATCTGATGACGGCAGTCCCGGGCATTTCGCTGCGCAATGTCTGCAAGACCTACCGCAGCCGGGGGTCCGAGGTTGTGGCGCTGGAGGACATCAATCTTGACTGTCCTCCGGGGTCGTTCACCGCGCTGATCGGCCCTTCGGGCTGCGGGAAATCCACCGCGATGCGGATTGCCCTTGGGCTGGAGGATCACGATTCAGGCGAGGTGCGGATCGCGGGGCAGGCCCCCGCGACCGCAACCGCCAGCGGCATCACAGGTGTCGCGTTTCAGGACGCGGCGCTGCTGCCCTGGCGGTCGGTGGCGCGAAACATCGCCCTGCCGCTGGAGGTGCTGGATCGCGATCCGTCGCGCTACAGCCACGAAATCACCAAGCTGATCGAACTGGTGGGCTTGAAGGGCTATGAAAACGCGCTTCCCGGCCAGTTGTCGGGCGGGATGCGACAAAGGGTTTCCATCGCGCGGTCGCTCATCACCTCGCCCGAGGTGCTGTTCATGGACGAACCCTTCGGCGCGCTGGACCAGATCCGGCGGCGGCAGATGAACGTCGAATTGCAGCGCATCTGGCAAGAGACAGGATCGACTGCGCTTCTGGTCACCCATGGCATCGATGAAGCGGTGTTTCTTGCAGACCAGGTGGTTGTGATGCACGCCAATCCCGGACGCGTGATCGAGGTGATCGCCAGTCCCTTTGCCCGTCCCCGCCGCGACGATCTTTACAGCACGCCGGAATTCCACGCCCTGACCGACCGCATCGCAGGGGTGCTGCATGGCCAATAGGCGCCGCTTCCGGCACAGCCCGGTGCTGCGCAATCTGTTGATCCTGCTTATGGTCTGGGAAGTGGCGGGCCAGTTGAAACTGGTCGCGGGCGGCGCGTTGCCGCCCCTCAGTGATATCGCAATCCGCTTTTGGCAGGACCGGGCCGATTATCCCGGCCATGTGGCGGCAACGGTCTGGTCTTCGACCCTTGGCTTTCTGATCGGCAATGTGCTGGCCATCGGGGCGGGCGTGCTGTTCGTGCTGTTCCCCAAGGTGCAAAGGCTGGCGCGCGGGGTGAACATCGCCGTCTTCGCCTTGCCCGCCATCGCCATCGCGCCGATCCTTGTGCTCACGCTCGAGGGGAACGCCCCCCGTATCGTGCTTGCCGCCCTTGGCGTCTATTTCGTCACCATGTCCGCAACCGTCGTCGGCCTGTCGCAATATGACACCCGCGCGGCCGATGTGATCCGCGCCTATGGCGGCGGTAACTGGAAGGTGATGCGGCTGGTCCGCCTGCGCGGTGCCGTGCCGGACATTCTGGGCGGCCTGCGCATCGCCGCCCCCAACGCTGTTCTGGGTGCGATCCTGGCCGAGTTTGGCGGCGGCGGGCGCTGGGGCCTGGGCACCTATCTTCTGGGGTCACTGGGGCGTGGAGAACCGGCACGACTTTGGGGCATCGGCCTGATGGCAACGCTGATTGCCGGTCTCAGCTATGCGGTTTTCGCGCTGATCTCGGCCAGGGTTCTGGGCTCCACCCGTTCGGTGACCCTCAACACCGCTTTGCCCCCCGATGGCGCAGATGCCGATGCGCCGCTGGGGCTGCGTGTCTCGTTGGCGGTTGGCGCCGCAGTCCTTCCCTTTGTCCTCTGGTGGGCCTTCATCCGGTTGACCGGCGTGCCCGAGATGATCGCCAGGACACCCTGGGGCGTGGTCGACTACCTTTTCCTGGCCGACTCCTCTGCCGTGGCGCGGGCCAAGCTGGGGGCCGCGTTGCTGGAAACACTGCCGATCACCGCGCTTGGCATGGTGGCGGGGCTTGGCTTTGCCTTCCTGCTGGCAATCGCGTCACGGATGATGCCCGGCTTCATCCGGGCCTTCATGCCGGTTGCGCTGGTAACCCAGACCATGCCCCTTGTGGCGCTGACGCCGCTTCTGGTGCTGATGCTGGGGCGCGGGCTGTCGGTCACGCTGTGGATCACCATTTCGGTCACCTTCTTTCCGGCCTTCGTCCTTTTGGTGCAGGGCATCCAGCGTGTGCCGCAATCCGTGCTGGACCTGCCGCGCGCCTATGGTGCCTCGGCCTGGAAAGAGCTGCGGATGGTCTCTGTCCCAGCCGCCTTGCCCTATCTGTTCGCGGCGACCCGCCTCACCGTTCCGCGTGCCCTTCTCGGGGTGATGATCGCGGAATGGCTGGCCACCGGCACCGGTTTGGGCAACCTCTTGAACCAGTCGCGCGGCTATCTGGATTACGGCATGATCTGGACGGTCGCCTCGGTTTCGGTCTGCCTGTCGGTCGCCTTCTACTATGCCGTGCTGGCGGTAGAGCGGCGGACACTGACGCGGTTGGGGATGCAGGTGGTGGAATAGGCGGAACCTGTTTCCCCCGCCCCGCCGTCCTGCCTGATCGACCCGGGTCGCGGACCTGGTCCTGCCGATGAGGTGCTGAGGGGCGGGCGGGTTGTTCAGCCTGGCCATCGGCGATCCGGTGGGGACGGGTGTGGCGATCTGCGGTGCTACCGTCTTGGGCGCCTTCGGCCGCTGGTCAGCTGTGCGCGGGACCGGCGTCCCGGGCAGGGCGGGCGAAGAATCCTTCGCGGCGCGCTCTGCATGCCCGCGCTCATCGCCGCCCGCTTCAACCCAGATCTTTGGCAGAAACACCAGGCCAAATCCACACCGGAAAGCGCGCCAAGGTCGCGCTGGCGGTGCCCATGCGAAAGCCGATCAAAATGGCCATCGCGGGGGTCCGACAAGGCCGCCGATGAACGCCAAAAGCCGTTTGATGACGTCGGATACCCTAGCGGCGCGTCACCTGACCGTTTCGGCAGGCCGATAGCGCAGCGCCAAGGTCTGCCGCGGCGCGTCGCGCCGCAGTCACAAGGATCATCCGGTCGGGTGAGTTCAGCCGCTGTTCCGGCGCTGCAAGGCTGAGCGCGGCAATGACCTTGTTGTCGTCATCCAGCACCGGTGCCGCGACACAGCCCGCATGCTGGTTGGTTTCCCCGATTTCCATCGCATAACCGGCAGCGCGCGCGGCGCGGATCTGGTCCATGAGCCGATCAACGTCGGTTTCCGCCAGACCGGTGGGTGACGGGGCGACCGTGGACGTCAGAATCCGGCGCAAACCTTCGTCATCAAGGTCAGAAACCAGAAGCCGACCCGCCGCCGCCCAGTTCACCGGCACCCGCGATCCGGTGTTCGAAATGATGCGGACGGCGCGAAAGCCTTCTTCCTTCATCAGGACATGCATGAGCGGGCCTTCCATGGCGGAAAGCTGGACCGTCTCGCCTGTTTCATCGCGCAACGCGCGTACGATCCGTGCCCCTTCGCGCAGGATATCCACCTGCGCCCGGTACCCGGCCCCCAGTTCGTGCAGCCTGTGGCCAAGGGCAAATCGCGTCCCGTCGGCGGGGGTCAGCAGCCCTTCGTGCAGCATGGCGTTCAGAAGATCATAGGCCGTGGATTTCGGGATCGACAGGGCCTGGGCCATCTCGGCCAGGCTTTGCGGCCGACCGCGCCGGTGGATCAGCGTCAGCATCGCCACGGCCCGGCGCAGGCTGCGCGCACCCGAGCCTGCCGGGGCGGCCTTGGGCGCGTCCGGGCGTTCGATCAATATGTTGCCCTTCCACCGGACAGGTCAAAGACCGCGCCGGTTGTAAAGCTGTTCTCCTCTGAGCACAGCCAGCCGATCATCGCCGCCGCTTCCGCGACATCAAGGAACCGGCCGCGCGGGATCTTGGCCAGCATGTAGTCGATATGGGTCTGCGACATCTGGTCGAAGATGCGGGTCCGGGCGGCGGCGGGCGTCACGCAGTTGATGGCGATGTTTTCGCCCGCGTGTTCCTTGCCCAGCGACTTTGTCAGCCCGATCACCCCGGCCTTGGAGGCCGAATAGGCGGCGGCGTTGGGATTGCCCTCTTTGCCCGCGATCGAGGCGATGGTGACAATCCGCCCGTAGCCCAGGGCCTGCATCTGCGGCAGGACCGACCGGCAGCAGTTGAAGGTGCCGGTCAGGTTGATGTCGATGATCCGGCGCCATTCGGCAGGGTCATAGGCCGTGACCGGCCCGTTCGAGCCTGCGATCCCGGCCGAGGTGACCAGGATGGAGACCGGGCCAAGCGCCTTTTGCGTCGTTTCTGCGGCCCGGGCCACGGCCCCGGTATCGGCCACATCCACCCCAAAGGCCCGCCCGCCAAGCGTGGCTGCAACCCTGTCGGCCAGATCGGCGTCCATATCCCAGATTGCCACCGTGACGCCATCCGCAGCCAATCGCTGCGCCACCGCCAGGCCTATGCCCTGCGCCCCGCCGGTCACCACTGCGATCCGCCCCGCCTGACCTGTTCCGTCCACTTGCCTGCCCCCCCCCGCCACGCTTGACTCGCGGTTTCGCGCACCCTAGCCTGAACAAAACCCCGGATGCAATTCCGAAATCCCGGAAAATCGGGGCTGCGAGGATCGGATGTCGCGCCAGGCCTTTTCCGCACGACCCTGCCGAGGCCGCGTGTGAGCGGGCTTCTGTCTGGCCTGTCCTGTCTTGTCACCGGCGCGGGTCAGGGGCTTGGCCAGGCCGTCGCCGCCGCACTGGCGGCAGAGGGCGCGCGGCTGACCCTGCTCGACCGCAACGCGGGCACCGTGGCACAGGCGGCTGCGGCGATCCGCGCCCGGGGTCACAGCGCCGAGGGCCACGCCATCGATGTCACGGACGCCACCGCCTATGGCGCGCTTGTCGGCGACCTGGCCGACCGGCATGGCATCGACGTGCTGGTGAACAATGCCGGGATCAATCCACCCGCGCACACGATCCTGGAAGACAGGCAGGAGGATTGGGACCGCACGATTGCGGTAAACCTTGAGGCGGTCTGGCGCGGGTCCAAGCTTGTTGCGCCGCACATGGTGCGGCGCGGGGGCGGGCGGATCATCCACATCTCTTCGGTGCAGGGATTTGTCTCAAGCGGCCGGTGCGGTGCCTACAACGCCGCCAAGGCCGGGGTGATCGGCCTTACCAAATCCATGGCCGTCGAACTTGCCCCGCACGGCATCCTTGTGAACGCCGTCGCCCCCGGTTTCCTGCGCACGCCGATGTCCGTGGTCAATGGCGTGGACGAGACCGAAACGCCCGAGTTCCGCGACTGGTACGTCGCACGCGGCCGCATACCCCTGCGCCGGGCAGGAGAACCCGAAGACGTGGCGGGAAGCGTGGTATTCCTTGCCTCGCCTCTGTGCCGCTGGATGACCGGACAGGTGCTGGTCGTCGATGGCGGCATGACAGCGACGTTCTGAACAAACCGAAACAGGATCAAGGGAGGACGACATGACGACCCAGGCAAGACGCACAGCTGATGCAGCGGGGCTGGGCCGCCGGCGCTTTCTGCAGGCGGGGGCCGGATTCGGGGCCCTGACGCTGACCGGCGGGCTGGTCGGCCGCGCACCGGCCCAGACCCCGGCACTGGACATGTGGTGGTGGGGCGAACAGGAGTTGCCCGGCCTGCAGGCCTATCTGGACAAGGCAATTGCCGCCTTCGATCTGGCGCAGATCACCCCCATGCTGCAGGACACCGCGGTGGTGATCTCGCAGTTCCAGACGGCGGCGGCGGCGAACGACCCGCCCGACATCCAGTATCTGTGGAACGGCATCTACCATATGGAAAGCGTCTGGCTGGGCTATCTTGCCCCGCTGTCGGACGTGATGGACCCGGGCATCCTTGCCGCATCGAACCACGGGCCGCTGTCGCGGTTCGACGGCAAGGTCTGGCGCATGGGGTGGTACCCGCTGCCGATGCCCTGGTATTTCAACAAAGACCTTTTCGACCGCGCGGGCCTGAACGCCGATGCACCGCCCGCCACCTGGGACGACCTGCTTGCAGCCTGCGAGGCCTTGAAGACCGCCGGGATCGAGCCTTTCGGCGGCGGCGTGCAGGATGGCTACTGGGCCGAGTGGTACCTGACCCATGCCCTGTCGCAGAACCTTGATACCGTGGGCGATGCGGTCAACCTTTTCATCGGCGATCTCGACTTCCGCGAGCCGCGCTATCACCAGCACTGGGTCAAACTGGCCGAACTGCGCGATGCGGGCTTTCTGAACAAGGACATGGCCAGCCTAGAGCTTTACCCCGGCATCGACCTTTGCGTGAACGGCCAGCTTGGAATCTGCTCGTCGATCGGCACCCGCCTTCCCGCCGATGCGACATCCACGAACGGCCGGATCGGCTGCATGACGCTGCCCGTCTTCGGGGTGGGTGCGCTTGCCGGACGCCCGGTGGTGGACATGCAGGGCCTTGGGATCAGCGCAGGGTCCGGGGCACCCGACATCGCGGCCCGCTTCCTGGAATTCCTGAATGCCCCCGCGCAGCTTGCTTCGTTCTGGGAAGCGACGGGCTGGATTCCCGCCGCTTCGGGCTTTGACGACAGCGTGATCTCGGACCCGTCTGTCAAGGACCTTTGGACCCGCTGGGGCAAGGGCAACAACATCACCAATATCACCAATCTGATGCCCGGCCAGTTCTACGAACAGGCGGCGATCCCGACCGGGCAGAACATCATCACCGCCGGCATGTCGGGCGAGGAGGCGGGCGAACTTGCCGCCCGGGTCGCGCAGGAATGGCGCGACTTCAATCCTGATCTGGTCGAGAACTACCGCACCTGGGCGGCAGAGCTTTCCGCCGGCTGATCCCCTTCGGGCGCAGCCGTCCGCGCTGCGCCCGGCCCTGATCCCGAAAGCCCCGGATGCGCCGCAACAGCCCGCTTCTCCCCTATCTTTTCGTCCTGCCGCTGGCCGGCCTGCTGAGCTTTGTCTTCGGTCTGTCGCTTGTGCGGCTGGTCGAGTTCAGCTTCAAGCAGGTCCGCGGCGTCGACGGCCCGTGGATCGGCCTTCGCAACTATGAACTCGTGCTTGGCCAGCCCCTGTTCTGGGAGGCGGTTCGGCACAATATCCAGCTGTTCCTTGTCATCCCGGTGATGGTTGTCATCGCGCTGGCACTGGCGCTGCTTTTGTACGAGCGCCTGCCGGGCTGGCGCATCCACCGCACGATCCTGTTCCTGCCCTATGTGCTGGCCATTCCCATCATCGCCGTGGTGATGAAGCAGATGTTCCAGTTCTCCGGCCCGGTGAACGCGGTTCTTTCGGCGCTTTCGCTCGACTTTCTGGTGCTGGACTGGATCGGGTCGGCTGACGTGGCGCTTTGGACGGTGATGGCCCTGATCCTGTGGCGCGAGACGGCCCTTGGGGTGATCCTGTTCCTGTCCCGCCTCATGGCGCTGGATGAAACCCTGATCGAAGCGGCGCGGCTGGATGGTGCCAGGTGGCGACACCGCGCCTGGTACATCCTGATTCCGCAAATGCGCGGAGTGATCGAATTCTTTGTCGTCATCAGCGCGATCACGATGCTGTCGGCGGTTTTCGCCTATGTCTATGTCATCGGCGGCGGGCGGGGCGGGCCCGGAACGGCAACGATGGTGATCGAGCTTTACATCTTCAACGCCCTTATCCGCACCAGCCTGCCGGGCGTGGCGGCGGCGGTCAGCGTGATGCTGTTCCTGGTCTCGCTGATCCTGATCCGGGCGCTTTTCGCCCTGCGGCGCAGGGAAGAAGAATGATGCGCCCCCTGCCGCATCTGGTCCTGATGATCGCCTCGGCCATTGCCCTTGTGCCGACGCTGTTCATGCTGGTCACGGCCCTGAAAAGCCAGAAAGAATATCAGGCCGACAAGACCGGCCTGCCCGATGCGCCGGTGCTGGACCACTTCCGCCAGATTCTGTTCGACACGCCGGTCTTTCTGTGGATGGCCAACAGCCTGATCCTTGTGGCGGGGTCTGTCGTGCTGTCGCTGGCCGTATCTTGCCTTGCCGCCTATGCCATCGCGCGGATGGAGTTCCGGGGGCGCGATGCCCTTTTCACCCTGTCGACCGCGCTGATGGCCGTGCCGCCGGTGGTGCTGATCGTGCCGCTTTTCGTGCTTTACGCGCAGATCGGCCTCATCAGCACCTATTCCGGGGTGATCCTGATCTATGCCGGGCTTGTCACGCCGTTTTCGGTCTACCTGCTTGTCACTTTCTTCCGCACCCTGCCGCAGGACCTGTTCGACGCCGCCGTGATGGACGGGGCGAGCCATCTGCAAATCCTGATCCGCGTCGTCCTGCCCCTGTCGCTGGCACCGCTTCTGACGCTGGTGATCGTCAACGCGCTTTTTGTCTGGAACGACCTTCTGATGGCCGTGATCTTTCTGCAGGACGACGCAAAGAAAACGGTAATGGCCGGAATCGCGGTCTTTCAGGGCCGCTACAACAACCAGATTCCCCTGACCATGGCGGGCATGGCGGTGGCGGCCGCACCGATGCTGATCCTTTATCTTGTGTTCCAGCGCCATTTCGTGCGCGGGCTGATGGCAGGGGCGGTAAAGTGACGGCGGTCATCCTTGATAACGGCAGGCTGCGGGCCACGGTCACCCCAGGCCTTGGCGGCACGATCACCGCGCTTCGTCACCTTGCCACCGGGGCAGAGCTGCTGGCGAGGTCCCCCTGGAAAACAACCTGCGATCCCCTTCCCTTCGCCCCTGACGAGGCAACCTGGCTGACCCGCTTTTCCGGCGGATGGCCGGTGATGTTCCCCAATGCCGGCGACGCCTGCGAAGATGGGGCCATCCGGCATGGCTTTCATGGCGAAGGCTCGGTCACACCCTGGAAAGCGGAGCGGGATGCAGGGGGCCTGACCCTGACACGGCGTTTCGATGCCGTGCCGGTCACGATGACCCGCCACCTTGCCCTTGACGGCCCGTGCCTGTCAGTTCGGGAAACCGCCACCGCCCACGGCCCCAGCACCGTCGTCTGGGGCCAACACATCACCTTTGGCGGCGATCTTCTGACGGGCCCGGCAACCTTGCAGACCAGCGCCGCGCGCCTGATCGCCTGCGCCGATTTCACCCCGCCCGGCAGTCCGCTTCTACCCGGCGGCAGCGGTGCCTGGCCCACCCTTCCCGGGCGCTGCGGCCCGGTGGACCTGTCACACCCGCCCGAAGGTATTGCTCTTCTGGCCTGTCTGGCCGACCTTGGCCCCAGGCCCTGGGCCACCCTGATGCGCGCGGATGGTCTGGGTGCCAGGATCGGCTGGGATGCCGACCCATGGCCTCTGGCCTGGGTCTGGGTGGAGACGGGCGGCACCACCGGCCCGCCGTGGAACGGTCAGGCCCGGATGATCGCCATCGAGCCCTGCACAACCTGGCCTGCCACCGGCCTTGCCGCCGCCCGTGCGGCCGGCGGACCTGTGTTGACCCTTGCCGCAGGCGAGGTTCGCCGCGCAAACATAACCCTGACCGTCCTTGAACCCTGAGGCCCCGATGCGCATCGACGCCGTCGATTTCTTCTACCTGTCCATGCCCGAGGTGACGACCGCCGCCGACGGCAGTCAGGATGCCCTTGTCGTCCGCGTCAGCGCGGGCGGCCATGTCGGCTGGGGGGAATGCGAGGCAGCCCCCCTGCCCTCGATCGCTGCCTGGATCGCGCCCATGTCGCATGGTGCCTGCCGGCCCGTTGGGGCGTCGGTCCTGGGCCGCAGGCTGAGCGGGCCCGAAGACATTGCCGCCATCGCCCATGACGTGGCCTACAATTCGATGGATCTTCTTCAGGCCGCCCATACCTGGTCCGGGGTCGAGATTGCGCTTTGGGATGTCCTTGGCCGGGCACGGGGCGAACCGGTCTGGCGGCTGCTGGGCCAGGACAGGGCGCATCCGAAACTGCCCTACGCCTCTGTCCTGTTCGGCAAGACGCCGGAAGAAACCGGTGCTGCCGCGCGGGCAATCCGCGGGGCGGGCTTTACGGCGGCCAAATTCGGCTGGTCGCCCTTCGGCCTTGACCTGGCCGAAGATATCCGCCACCTCGAAGCCGCCCGCGCGGGCCTGGGCGAAGACGGCATCCTTCTGATCGACGCAGGCCAGATTTTCGGCGAGGATACAGAGGCCGCCGCCTTGCGCCTGCCCGCCCTTGCCGCCGCCCGCGCCGCCTGGCTGGAAGAGCCTTTCGGCGGTTCGGCCCTTGGGGCCTATGCCGCCCTTGCCGCGCGGTCATCCGTGCCCCTTGCGGGCGGAGAGGCGGCGCACAACGCCGACATGGCCGAACACCTGATCGACTTCGGCCGCGCCGGGTTTGTCCAGATCGACACCGGCCGGATCGGCGGCCTTGCCCCGGCCCGGCGCGTGGCGCTGAAGGCGGCGGCTGCGGGGGTTACCTACGTCAATCATACCTTCACCTCGAACCTTGCGCTGTCGGCGTCGCTGCAACCCTATGTCGGCCTGCAGGACCACCGGCTCTGCGAATACCCCACCGGCCTTCAGCCCCTTGCCCGCGACCTTACGGTGACGCGGATCGCGCCCGGACCTGACGGCCTGATCCGTCTGCCCGAGGGTCCCGGCCTTGGGGTAGAGGTCAACCCCGATGCGCTGACCTGCTATGCGGTCGAGGTCGAGATCAAGGTCGCGGGCCGCGTGCTGTTCGCCTCGGGCAAGCCATGACCGGGGCGATGGTGCGGATGGCAAGGGTCGGGGCACGGGTCGGCGAGGCACCGCTGTGGCTGCCGGACCGGAAGGTCTGGCTATGGCTTGATCTTCAGGGCCGCACAGTCCACCGCTATGACCCGGTGACGGCAACCGACCGGGTCATCGCCTCGGGCTTTGCCGAAGACCTGGCCTGTCTGGTCCGCTGGACCGAAGAGGCGGCCCTTCTGGTGTCGGTGCGGGGGTTTCACCGGCTGGACCCGGACAGCGGGCAGACCGCGCCCTTGCCTTGCCCGATCGGCCTGCCGCCCGGTACGATCTTCAACGACGGCAAGGTCGACCGCCACGGGGGGCTGTGGCTGGGCTCGTCGGATGCGGCGGAAGCGGCCCCGCTTGGCCGGCTCTGGCGTATCCGGGCGGGCCAGGTCACCGAGGTTGCCGCAGGGTTCACCGTCTCAAACGGGCCGGCCTTTGCGCCCGACGGGACGGTCGCCTATTTCGCCGATACCTTCGCCCGGCGGATCCTGCGCTTTCGCCTCGACGCGGCGGGCACGCCGCTTTCGCATGACCTCTTCGCGACGATCCCGGACAGTGACGGGTATCCCGACGGCATGACGACCGACAGTGCGGGCACCCTTTACGTCGGCCACTGGGACGGCGCGCAGATCAGCCGCTGGTCCACCGGTGGCACCGCCCTGCCGCCGGTCCCGGTACCTGCACGCAATGTCACCTCGCTGGCCTTCGGCGGCGACGGGATGCGGACCGCCGCGATCACCACCGCGTCCCTTTTTCCCGGTCAGAGGGGCGGCACGGGTCCCGGCTGGGACGGCGATCTTCTGGCCATAAGAATCGGGGTGTCCGGTCTGGCCGAACCGATGCTGGCCAGCGGTTTTGCAGGCGGGGTGACTGCGAAATCCTGATCGACCGTTGTGCAGGCCGCTTTGCGCCCGCAGGGTGCCGCGCCGCGCCCGATCACGTCCGGTGCCGCCGGACAGCGGGTTCGTCAATGGTCCCCGCTTGTTTCGCGGCCCGACCTCCGGAATCCATGCCCCGCTGTACAAGACCGTCATCTCTCTGGCTGTGCCGCAGCGCCACGCTGACCCTTGGCGTGCGGTGCGCGTGCATCACGGGTCCCTGGGTGGCCGTGGTCCCTGACCGGGTGGGGAAACGCGGTGCATTTGCTGATCCACCCGGAACGGAAGCCACCTTTCCGGCGGATCAGGATCATGATCCCGTCCGGCAGGGGGCAGAGATGCCGTTTCAGCACCCTGTCAGGCGATCATCTCTTCATATTCGTCTTCGTCCAGGAAATCGTCCAGCACCGACAGGTCATCGACCCTGATCTTGAAGAACCAGCCGGCACCCAGCGGATCGTCATTCACCAGACGCGGGGTGTCGACCAGCGCATCGTTCACCTCGATGATCTCGCCGTCCACCGGGGCAAGGATATCGGAGGCGGCCTTGACGCTTTCGATCACAACCACCTCGTCGCCGCGTGCAACCATCGCTTCGACCTCGGGCAGTTCGACGAATACCACATCCCCCAACTGGGTGGCGGCATGTTCGGTGATGCCGACGACAACCAGATCGCCCTCGACGCGCAGCCATTCATGATCTTCGGTGTATTTCATCGGCGGGTCCTTTTCTTTCAGCGTTTGTAGGCGGTGGTGCGGAAGGGCAAAGCCGAAACGGCGACGGGCATGTGCCTGCTGCGGACTTCGCCCTGCAAAAGCGTGCCGGGACCTGCAAGCGCACGGGGCACATAGCCCATGGCGATGGGCGCGCCGACAGAGGGGCCGAAGCCGCCCGAGGTGACGGTGCCAACGCGCGTCCCACCGTGAAACAGCGCGGTGCCTTCGCGCATCGGCGCGCGGCCTTCGGGGCGCAGGCCGACGCGCAGGCGCGACGGGCCATCGGCCAGTTCGCGCAAGATGCGGTCTGCCCCCGGAAATCCGCCCGCCCGCGCCCCGCCTGCACGGCGCACCGGCTGGATCGCCCAGCCAAGCCCCGCCTCGACCGGGCTGGTGGTCGTGTCTATGTCATGACCGTAAAGGCAAAGCCCGGCCTCAAGACGCAGGCTGTCGCGCGCGCCAAGGCCTGCGGGGGCCACCTCGGGCATCGCCAGCAGCGCCTCGGCAAAGGCCCGGGCATGCGTCTCGGGCAGGGACAGCTCAAACCCGTCCTCGCCGGAATAGCCCGACCGGGACACCCAGATGTCCTGCCCCTGCCAGACCTGCGTTGTCACATCCAAGAAGCGCATCCTGGCGACATCGGGAAGAAGCCGCGCCAGCGCCGCTTCGGACAGCGGCCCCTGCAGGGCCAGAAGGGCGCGGTCTGTCACCCCGATCACCTCGGCCACCGGCGACAGATGGGCGCGCATATGGGCCAGGTCGGCGGCCTTGCAGGCGGCATTGACGACAACCAGAAAATGGGTCTCGCGATTGGCGACCATGAAATCATCCAGAATCCCGCCCCGCATATCGGTGAACAGGCCATAGCGCTGCCGCCCCGGTTTCAGGCCCGCCACATCGGCGGGCACCAGCGCTTCCAAGGCCAAAGCCAGCCGGTCCATGCCGACCTTCGGCCACAGGATCACCTGGCCCATGTGACTGACATCAAACAGCCCTGCCGCCGCACGGGTATGCAGGTGTTCCTGCATGACCCCGGCGGAGTACTGGACCGGCATCTCATAGCCCGCGAACGGCACCAGACGCGCACCCAGCGCCAGATGCAGATCGTTCAGGGCCAGGCGCCTGAGAGCTGTGTCTTCGGTCACGCATCCCCCCTGGGCCCCAGGGACCCGCACCTTCTGCTACGGCCGCCCTTTGTCCTTCGGGCCAGAGGGCGGCCGGGCAGGCCGATCCTTCAGCGCGGGCGCGGGGTTTGCCGGAACTTACGGGTTCTGGATAGCCGCTCTGCTGCGGCGCTGGCAAGCGCAACGCTGCATCATCCGTCCGGTGCCGGGGCGGCTGCCTGCGTCGCCGGGACCGGGCTGCGGCGCACGCCAGGCTTGGCAATCACCCGCAGCGCCAGCCACCAGGCAATGCCGCCAAAGATCACGCCACCCAGCGCCTGCCCCACCAGCACGCCCGGCGCGCCGTAAAGCTGGCCCAGGGCAAGGACGGGGGGAATGGTGCCAACCGTATGCCTGCCCCAGTTGACAAGCGTCGACCAGAACGGGCGGCCCAGATTGTTGCAGACCGCGTTCGAGACAAAGATCACGCCGTTGAAAAAGAACAGCAGCGTCAGCGGACCGCAGAAGAGATAAACAAGATCCCGGGTGACGCCGGTTGCCGAGAACAGATCGGCCAGCGGGCCGCGCAGCGCGAAAAGCAGCGCCGATACCAGCACAATGACGGCCCCGGTGAACAAAAGCCCGTCAAGGAAGGCCCGCCGCACCCGGTCCATTCGGCCCGCGCCGAAATTCTGGCCCACAATGGGGCCGATGGCACCGGACAGCGCAAAGATCACGCCGAAGGCCACCGGCGTCATCCGCCCGGTGATCGCCATGCCGGCCACCGCCGCCTCGCCATGCGCGGCCATGGCGCGGGTGACGAAGGCCGCGCCGATCGGGGTGGCGACCTGGGTCAGGATCGCGGGAAAGGCGATGCCGAACACCGGTCGCAGATCGGCCATGACGCTGCCCAACTGCGGCCGGTCAAAGCCGCCATAATGGCGCAGGACCGGCAGCAGCGCCACGGCGGCGATGACAATGCGCGCCACGACGCTGGATATGGCGGCACCGGTCAGCTCCCACCCGAAGCCGAAGATCAGGATCGGGTCCAGCACGGCATTGGCCAGCCCGCCGAAGACCGTGGCCAGCATGGCGCGGCGCGCATCGCCGTGGCTGCGCAGGATCGCGCCCCCGATCATCCCCACCATCAGCAGCGGCTGCGAGGGGATGACGATCTGCAGATAGTGCAGGGCCAGCGCATGCGTCTCGCCGGTGGCCCCGAGAAGCGACACCAGCGGTGACAGCGCGGCCCAGACCAGCGCGGCAAAGGCAGCGCCGAAGATCACCCCCAGGATCAGGCCGTTGGTGGCCCGTGTCCGCGCCTCGGCCGGATCGCGCGCGCCCAGCGCGCGCGCCGTCAGCGCACCAACCCCGATGCCCATGCCGATCCCGAAAGAGGTGGTGAAGAACAGGATCGCCCCGGCATAGCCGACCGCCGCCGCAAGTTCGGCCCGGCCCAGCATCGAGATGAAGATCATGTTGACGAAATCGACGGAAAAGACCGCCATCAGCCCGACCGACGAGGTCAGCGACATGACCGTCACATGCCGCAGCAGGTTTCCTTCGACGAACCGCGCCTGTGATCCGGGATTTGCCATGATCTGAACTCTCCCCCGGCACGGTGCCGGAACTGCATTATCTGTTCAGAAATATCCTCGGGGGGAACGCCGCGCAGCGGCGTGGGGGGCAGACAGCCCCCCGCCCTGATGCCGCACCCGACCTTATCCTGCCGGGCGCAGCTTTTTCAGCAGCGGCATCACATCGGCCATTTCCGGCCCGGTGTCGCGGCCGGTCAGCGCGCGGCGCAGCGGGCGGAACAGGCCCTTGCCCTTGCGCCCGGTGGCGTCCCTGACGGCCGTGGTCCACTGGCCCCAGGTCTCGGCCGTCCAGGGGCGCGGCGGCAGAAGGGCCATCGCCCGGGCAACGAAGGCTTCATCCTCGGGGTCGATCAGCGGCTCGGCCCCTTCGGAGAACAGCGTCCACCACTGGGCAAGATCGGCCTTCACGGTGATGTTGTCCTTGGCCACGGCCCAGAACCGGTCGGCCAGATCATCCGGCACGCCCAGCGCGCGGATCTGGCCAGCCATCGCGGCATAGGGCAGCGACTGGTTATGGGCGCGGGTCAGCGGGAAGAGATCATTGGACTCAAATTTGGTCGGTGCCGCCCCGAACGAGGACAGATCGAAGCCGTCGATCAGATCCTGCATCGAATGGGCCAGCTCCACCGGCTGCGACGATCCTAGCCGCGCCATCAGCGACAAAAGCGCCATCGGCTCGATCCCCTGCGCGCGCAGATCGCGCAGCGACAGCGTGCCCAGCCGTTTCGACAGCGCCTCGCCCTGCGGGCCGGTCAGAAGGGAATGGTGGGCAAAAGCAGGCGGCGCGCCGCCCAGCGCCTGCATGATCTGGATCTGGGTGGCGGTGTTGGTCACATGGTCGGCACCGCGCACGATGCTGGTCACCCCCATGTCGATGTCATCAACCGACGAGGCGAAGGTATAAAGCACCTGCCCGTCGCCGCGGATCAGAACCGGGTCCGACAGGCTGGCGGCATCGATGGAAACCGGGCCAAGAATGCCGTCGGTCCATTCGATGCGCGTCCGGTTCAGCAGAAAGCGCCAGTAACCGCTGCGGTCTTCGCGCAGGCGGGCCTTTTCGGCCTGTGACAGGGCCAGCGCCGCGCGGTCATAGACCGGGGGCTTGTGCATCATCAGCAGTTTCTTGCGCTTGAGATCCAGTTCGACCGGCGATTCAAAGCATTCATAGAACCGCCCATCGGCACGAAGCTGATCGGCGGCCCCGGCATAGCGGTCCATCCGCAGGGATTGCTTTTCGACGCGATCCCAGGTCAGGCCCAGCCAGTCGAGGTCTTCCATGATTGCGTCGGCATATTCCTGCCTTGACCGTTCCCGGTCGGTATCATCCAGACGCAAAATGAAGGTGCCGCCCGCCTTTCGGCTGATCAGCCAGTTCATCAGCGCCGTGCGCAGATTTCCGACATGAATGTAACCGGTGGGCGAGGGGGCAAAACGGGTGACGGGTGTCATCGGGCGGTCTCCTGAGCCTGTGTGGTCTTTCACAAGGGCCGCGTTTTGTCCATATCAGGGTCAGGATAACGGCAGGCGGGGCGATGATGACCGAAGATGACAGCAATGCGCCCGACTGGGGTCCGGTGACCGCGCCGGAGGTGGATGACATCGAACGGCTGGCCCGCGCCGCGCTTGCCGCCCTGCCCGCAGACTGCCGCCAGGCGGCGGCGCTGGTGCAGCTGCGGGTTGCAGACTTTGCACCCGAGGACGTGCTGGACGAGCTGGACCTGACCGATCCGTTCGAACTGACGGGGCTCTACGACGGCATTCCCCTGACCGAAAAGTCAGTGATGGACCAACCCCATGGCCCCGACACGATCTGGCTGTTCCGCCGCCCGATCCTGGAGGAATGGGCGGACCGGGGCGACATCGGGCTGGGCGACCTGGTAACGCATGTTCTGGTGCACGAGTTGGCGCATCACTTCGGCTGGTCGGACGCAGACATCGCCGCCATCGACCGATGGTGGGAATAGCCGGGCGCAGCAAGGGGTACAGGGGCGGCCCTGTGACCGCCCCCGTTCCGCAGATCAGGCCGAAGGACTCAGGCGGCGAGCTTTGCCGCCATTTCGACCAGACGTTTGGCCTGGTGGCTGATCGAGGCCCTGGCCTTGTCGTCAAACGGCGCACCCTGGGTGTGGCTGTAGCCATAGGGGTTGCCGCCGGTGGCGAAGATTGCGGCGTCGGTATAGCCCGGGGCCACGATGACCGAACCCCAGTGCAGGAAGGTGGTGTAAAGCGACAGGATCGTTGCCTCCTGCCCGCCATGCGGGTTCTGGGCCGAGGTCATGGCCGAGACCGGCTTGTTCGCCAGCGCGCCGGTAAACCACTGGCCGCCCAGCGTGTCGATGAAGGACCGGACCTGGCTGGCCGCGCCGCCAAAGCGGGTGGGGGTCGAAAACAGATAGGCGTTGGCCCATTCCATGTCGGCCGGTGTTGCAACCGGCAGGGCCGAGGCGCGCGCTACCTGGGCTTTCCAGCCGTCCTGACTGTTCACGACCTCTGCCGGGGCGGTTTCGGCGATGCGCAGAAGGCGCACTTCGGCACCGGCGGCGCGGGCGGCCTCTGCGGCGATTTCCGCCATGGTCTGGTTGATGCCGTAGGTGGAATAGAACAGGATGGCAAGTTTGACGGTCATGATCGAAGTCTCCTTCAGGCAGGGAAGCGTGACGGTGGAGGTAAGATGCATCGCCGCCGCGCACCAGTCCCGATCCGCGCAGATGCGCTGTGCGCTTGTGCAGGGCAGGCCAGGGCGCGTATCGTGCCCACCGAACCTGTGCCGCAGGAGGCGCCATGACCGACCCGATGCTCTCTTCCGACCCGCCGTCCCAGGTGCCGGTCCTGACGCTGACACTGAACCCCGCACTTGACATGGCCACCGACGTGCCGCGCATGGTGCCGGACGAAAAGCTGCGCTGTTCCGACCCAAGCCTTGATCCGGGCGGCGGCGGGATCAACGTGGCGCGTGCCATTCATGCGCTGGGCGGCGAATCGCTTGCGCTGGTGGCGCTGGGCGGGCTGACGGGCGACCGGCTGGCAGAATTGTTGCGCGCCGATGGCATCACCTTTCTGGGCATCTCCGGGCCGGGCGAAACCCGGCAAAGCCTGACGGTGACGGAAACCGCGACGGGGCGGCAATTCCGCTTCATGATGCCGGGACCGGTCTGGGGGCAGGCCGATCAGGGCCGCGTCTTTACCCTGCTGCGTGCGGCGGGCAAGCCGGGCGGGTTTGCGGTGATTTCGGGCAGCCAGCCCCCCGGTGTGCCGGTGGATTTCCCGGCACGGCTGGCGGCGGCGATGGCCGGAATGCGCATCGTGCTGGACACCTCCGGCTCTGCCCTGATCGAGGCGGTGGAGCGGCCCCTGCCGGGGCTGGAGATCCTGCGCATGGACGGGGAAGAGGCCGAGGTGCTGGCAGGCCGTCCGCTGGGTACGCGCGGCGAGACGGCCGATTTTGCGCAAAGCCTGGTGCGGCGGGGTGCCGCGCGGCAGGTGATCGTGGCGCGCGGCGCGGACGGATCGGTTCTGGCCGATGCCGGGCGGCGTCTGTTTGCCAGGGCCCCGAAGGTGACGGTGGTCTCCAAGGTCGGGGCGGGGGACAGTTTCGTCGGCGGCTTCGTTCTGGCCCTGGCCCGGGGGCAGGATGCGGGGCAAGCCCTGGCACAGGGCGTGGCGGCGGCAGCGGCGGCGGTGATGACCGAGGCCACCGACCTGTGCCGCCCCGATGACGTGGCGCGCCTGCTGGCGGACTGCCCGGTGAGCGCGGTTTAGCCGGGTGCTAAAAAACATCGCCGCCGTCTGCCGGACAAGGAAATCCTCCTGATCCGGGGAAAGGGGGTGCCGTTCCGGACGGGTCAGGAAACGCGGCGCGTTTCGCCGCCCGGTCATGAACCACGGTCGTACAAGGATCGGCCATGCAAACGCAACGCAGGCCAGCGCCCGCAGGGGACGGATGCTGGCCGGGGGCTTTGGCCCCGGCGGGTCCTGATCCGGGTGTGGCGCAATGGCAGGGGCGATGGCCCCTGCATTGAAGCGGTCGAAGTGCCGTCGCCTCTCCGGGCGGGAACAGGAAACGCAGCGCGTTTCCCCCGCCCGCGCGGGACGCTGCCCCACAGACCGGCAGGTCCGGGAACAACGCAGGCCAGCGCCCGACCCGGCGGGCGAGAAGCGCCCGCCGAGGGCGGGGCGGGCGCTGGCCGGGGGCTTTGGCCCCCGGCTGGTCCTGAT
>JADCEF010000036.1 GCA_020250445.1 Rhodobacter sp. | reverse complement strand
GGATATTTCCCAAAGAGCACGCCATAGCCCGGCTGACCGGTGCCATCCTGACAGAGCAATCCGAAGACCGGGCCGTCCGGCGCGCCCGCTGCATGACCCTTGAAACCATGGCACCCGTCAGCATTCGTCAGGAAATCGGTCCCCCAGACCAATTTCTGCTCTTGCTCACTCCCACCGTCATGCCACCGGCAGTCCCCGGTGCAGCACCAGCCCGGACATCCCCAGGATCATGGTGAACGCAAGACGCTGCACCACGTCATGGGACGCGATCCGGCGAGTCCGCCTTTGCCAGTTCCGCATCACAGGTTCCGGCAACCTCTTCACGAAGCCGCCGCGCCATGGCTGCACCGCGTTCCTGATGCGCCCGCAGCCCCGCACGGACCACCTCATTTGCCGGCAACAGGTGCCATCAGCACCAGGGGATTGGGTGCAGGCGGCATGTCCGGCTGGCAGGCTGGCAGTTCGTCTGTCTGTGGCGGATGTGGCAGCCCTTCCCGGAGTATGTTCCGGACATGCGTCAGCCGGACATGAAAGCCTACCGCACCGGCTCCATCACCGCGTCGGTCAACCGGCAGTCGCGGATCACGTCCCTGCCGCAGCGGCGCGGTGACAGGTCTTTGGTCAGGCAGACACGCACCTCCTGAATCATGCCTGCCTTGCAGGTGACGGTGATCGCATCACGCGGCAGGGCCGGGTTGGCTGCGATGAAGGCGTCTTCGACCGCGCGGGCGGGCAGGGTCAGCCTGCGCTTCAGCGATTGCAGGTCCCCGGGCAGGCGGATCGCGCCATAGGCGCGCCGGGCCGTGGCGAAGTAGCCATCGGCGGTCAGCCCCGAGCAGCGCCCGTGCTTCTTCCACTGATGCCAGGCAAGCCCGCCTGATCCCATGATGTCGGTCATTGCCGCGGTTTCGGCGCGCGACGGGTCGCGCTGCGGGCTGCGGCAGTCGCTGGGATAGCCGGTCTCGAATTGTGGCCACAGGCCGTGCAGAATGAATCCATGGGCGTGCCGGGCATCGCATTGGTCATGCCTGCGGGCATCGCCCGTCCGCGCGCACCAGTTGGGCGACCAGCTGAGGGCCATGATATAGTAGTCGAAATCGCCTGGCGCGTCGTCTTCTGCATGGGCCGGAAGCGCCAGTGCCAGCAGCAACAGCAGCAGCGCCTTCATTTTCGCTTTTCTCCCGTGGCCAACGCGACTATATGACGGGCAACTTCCCGAAAACGAGGTGACGCGGCCACGGTCGCAGCCGTTTTCCCGGCCCGGGAGAGATTTGTAAAGGAGTGTCCCCGATGAACAAGCCGCTCATGGCCAAGGCAACTGCCGTCTGGCTGGTGGACAACACGACCCTGACCTTCCGGCAGGTCGCCGACTTCTGCGGCATGCACGAGCTGGAGGTTCAGGGCATTGCCGATGGTGATGTCGCCACCGGGGTGAAGGGTTTTGATCCCGTCGCCAACAACCAGCTGGACCCGATCGAGATCGAGAGGGGCCAGAAAGACCCGGAGTACCGTCTGCGGCTGAAGTTCAACGCCGCCGCAGTTGGCGAAGAAAAGCGGCGCGGACCGCGCTATACCCCGCTGTCCAAGCGGCAGGACCGCCCGGCGGCAATCCTATGGCTGGTCAGGTTTCACCCCGAACTCAGCGACGGTCAGATCGGCAAGCTGGTGGGCACGACGAAACCCACCATCCAGTCGATCCGTGATCGCACGCACTGGAATATCTCTAGCATCACCCCGGTTGATCCGGTGGCGCTGGGCCTGTGCCGCCAGACCGAGCTTGACGCCGCCGTCCAGCAGGCCGTGAAGAAGAAAACCGCCGACGGTGCGGTGATGAGCGATGATGAACGGCGCAAGCTGGTCTCGACCGAGCAGTCGCTTGGCATGGCACCAGCGCCGAAGATGCCATCCGGGGCGGCGGGTCTGGATGCCTTCGCGACCGGGCCTGAAGACCGCCCGGCAGATTTCAGCGATGCCGAAAGCTTTTTCAATCTGCCCCGGGGCGATGGCGAAGAGGATGAAGACGAAGACGACAAGCCCTGATCCGCAGCCTTGACCGCGTCACCGGGTGATACTCTGCGCGATGACGCGCGTCGCTGATTGTCCCTGACAGGCTGCTGACAAAGCAATCTGACCAGCTGCCGGCCGGGAAACTCTTCCCGATCCGGGGAAAGGGATTGACCTTTCGGGCGGGGGACGGTTCCCCCCAGACCGCCAGGTCCGGGAACGGCGGAGGCCAGCGCCCGCCGGTGGCGGGGCGGGCGCTTGCCGGGGGCTTTGGGCCCAGGCTAGTCCTGATGCCAATGTAGCGCTGTGGCAGGGGCGATGGCCCCTGCCATTGTAGCGGTGGCAGCGCTTTCGTCAGTGCGGGCGGGATCAGGAAACGCGACCCGCGTTTCCCCCGCCCGAGCGGGACGGTGCTGTGTAGACCGGCGAATCCGGGAAGGGCAGAGGCCAGCGCCCGACCCGGCGGGCGAGAAGCGCCCGTCGAGGGCGGGGCGGGCGCTGGCCGGGGGCTTTGGCCCCCGGCTGGCCTGGGTTCAGCGTTGCGCTGTGGCAGGGGCGATGGCCCCGGCCATTGCAGCGGTGTCAGCG
>JADCEF010000035.1 GCA_020250445.1 Rhodobacter sp. | reverse complement strand
GCTGCCGGGTTCGTCGCCGATCTGCGCAAGGCCTGTGTGACCCCACATGTCGCGCAGAAATCACGACATTCAGCGATCAACGGTCGGACCACCCGACACGAGGGCTACGCCCAGTCGATCAAGCACCGCAAGCGGATCGACTTGCGTCGGGACAACGATCCCCCGGATCGTTGCCTGATCCTCCTCACCTTCGGCTGGGGCAAAACCATTGGCGGCATGGCCCAAACCGTCTATCGCGGCGTCGAACGGGTGCGGTCCCGCTTCATACTAACGATGGCCGCCAACAACCTCGCCCGGCTGCCAAGGCTGCTGCCCGCATGACACGACGAACACATGACGCAGGCGCATGCCCTTCAACCAAACCGGCCAAATAAGCAGAGCCATCGTTGCTGTCGCAGCGAAACCGTTCCGGCTCGCCGACTATTTCAGCGGCCTGGTAAGGGGGCTGAAGACGGTGTTCCGGACCCGGGAAGGGAACGTTCACGCTGTCAATTCGGTCAGCTTCCACCTGCGCCCCGGCGAGTTGCTGGGGGTGGTCGGCGAAAGCGGCTCGGGCAAATCCGTGACCATGATGTCGCTGATCGGCCTGCTGCCGTCGCCCCCTGCCCAGGTGCAGGCAGGACAGGTGTTGCTGGACGGCAGGGATATCCTGCATCTGAGCAGCACGGAATTGCAGTCGATCCGGGGTGCCAGGATCGGCTTCATCTTTCAGGACCCGATGACCAGCCTGAACCCGGTGTTCACGGTGGGCAACCAGATCATGGAACCCCTGCGCAGACATATGGGCCTGACAAAGGCGCAGGCGCAGGCGCGCGCGGCAGAGCTTCTGGACCTTGTCGGCATTCCGGATGCGAAAAAGCGGCTGTCCGGCTATCCGCACCAGTTCTCGGGCGGGATGCGGCAAAGGGTGATGATTGCCATTGCCCTGGCCTGCGACCCGCGCGTGCTGATCGCGGATGAACCCACCACGGCGCTGGACGTGACCATTCAGGCGCAGATCCTGGAACTTGTGCGCGACCTGCGGCAGAAACTGGGCATGGCAATCATCTGGATCACCCATGATCTGGGCGTGATCGCGGGCATCGCCGACCGGGTGATGGTGATGTATGCCGGACAGGTGGTGGAACAGGCCCCGGTGAAAGACCTGTTCACCCGGCCCCAACACCCCTATACCCGCGCGCTGCTGAAAACGATCCCGCACCTTGCCGGGCCGCGCGGCGACCGGCTGCAGGTGATCGAAGGGCAACCGCCGATCCTGATGGCCGCCCCGGCCGCCTGCCCCTTTGCGCCGCGCTGCGCCCATGCCTTTGAGCGCTGCCTGCGCGAGAACCCGCAGCGCCGCCCGGTCGGCCAGGGCCATGACGTGGCCTGTCACTGGAAGGCGGTGACGGCCCATGCGTGACGCATCCCCCCGCACGCTGGTCGAGGTGAAGAACCTCAGGATGCATTTTCCGATCAGCAGCGGCATCTTGCGGCGCCACACGGGCGATGTGAAAGCGGTCGATGGCGTGAGTTTCGATATCTACGAAGGCGAAACGCTGGGCCTGGTGGGGGAATCCGGCTGCGGCAAATCCACGGTCGGGCGGGCGCTTTTGCGCCTGTACGAGGCGACATCGGGCAGTGTGGTGATCGACGGGGTCGATATCGCGCGGCTTGGGCAGGAAGAGCTGCGCCGGATGCGCCCGAAGATGCAGATGGTGTTTCAGGACCCGCAGGCCAGCCTCAACCCGCGCATGACTGTGGCGGCAATCATCGGCGAGCCGCTGGTGGAACACACCGATCTGCGGGGCGACGCCCGGCTGGCACGGATTCACGAGCTGATGGATCAGGTCGGGCTGAACCGCGCCTTTGCCAACGCTTTCCGCACGCGTTTTCCGGCGGGCAGCGCCAGCGCATCGGTATTGCGCGCGCGCTGGCGCTGAACCCGCGCTTCATCGTCTGCGACGAGCCGATTGCGGCGCTGGACGTTTCCATCCAGGCGCAGGTGGTGAACCTGCTGGAGGATCTGCAGGACAGGCTGGGGCTGACCTATCTGTTCATCAGCCACGATCTGTCGATGGTGCGCCACATCGCCGACCGGGTGGCGGTGATGTATCTGGGACAGATCGCCGAGCTGAGCCCGCGCGACGCGCTTTATGCCGATCCGCTGCATCCTTACGCCCAGGCGCTGCTTTCGGCCGTGCCGGAACCGGACCCCACGCTGGAATCTTCCCGCCGCCGCATCATCCTGAAGGGTGATGTGCCGTCACCTGCGAATCCGCCGAAGGGCTGCAACTTTTGCACGCGCTGCCCGCAGGCGCAGCCTGTGTGCCACGAGGTGAAGCCGCCCCTGCTTGAAGTGACGCCGGGCCGCCATGTGGCCTGCCATTTCGTCCCCCCCATAACCGCTGCCGCCGGATCAACCGGCGGTCCCGAGGCTTCTGAGCGCAACCGACAAGGAGAAGACCGATGAAACTGAAGACAGCCCTTCTGGGCGCTGCTGCCCTGGCGATGGCCGCCCCGGCAGCCTGGGCCGAACGCGGTGCAGATGGCGAGGTCAAACTGACCTTCCCGCAGGCCGTGTCGATCATGACCCCCTATCTGTCCGGCGGGACCAAGGATATCTGGGCCTCGTCCATGGTCCTGGAACCGCTGGCGGGGATCGATGCTGACGGCAATCTGGTCACCAAACTGGCCGCCGAGATTCCGACCCTGGCCAATGGCGGCGTGTCGGCAGACATGACCACAATCACATGGAAGCTGATCCCGGGCCTGCTCTGGTCGGACGGTACCCCCGTGACGGCGGATGATGCTGTCTTCACCTGGCAATACTGCACCGATCCCGCCGGCGGCTGTGCGCAGGCAACCAAGTTTGATGGCGTTGCCTCGGTCGAGGCGGTGGATGCCGGCACCATCAAGGTGACCTTCACCGGGCCCAAGCCGAACCCCTACACGGCCTTCGTCGGCGCGCTGTCGCCGATCCTGCAAAAGGCGCAGTTCGCCAACTGCCTTGGCGCCGCCGCCCCGACCTGCACCGATGCCAACACCATGCCGATCGGCACCGGCCCGTTCAAGGTGACCGGCTTTACCGTGAACGATACCGTCACGATGGAAGCCAACCCGAACTACCGCGATCCGGCCAAGCCGGCTTTCGCAAAGGCAACCATCAAGGGCGGCGGCGATGCCGAAAGTTCGGCCCGCGCCGTGATGGAAACCGGCGAATTCGACTATGCCTGGAACACCCAGATCCCGCCGGACAGCCAGGCGGCCATGACCGCCGCAGGCAAGGGTCAGTTCGTGGTCGCCTTTGGCACGCTGGTCGAACGGATCGAGATGAACATGACCGACCCGTCGCCCGATCTGCCGGAGGGCGAGCGGTCCACCGCCAAGCACCCCCACCCGATCCTGTCGGACATCAAGGTGCGCACCGCGCTGTCCAAGGCCATTGACCGGTCGATCCTGGTGGAAGTCGGCTATGGCGCCGGCGGCAAGCCGACCTGCAACGTGATCCCTGCGCCAGAGGCATGGGCGTCGGACAACACGGGCTGTATCGCGCAGGATATCGAAGGGGCCAAGGCCCTGCTGGAAGAAGCCGGCTGGACCGATAGCGATGGCGACGGCATCCGCGACAAGGATGGCAAGAAACTGTCGATCCTGTATCAGACCACCGTCAACCCGGTGCGGCAGGATTTCCAGGCGCTGATCAAGGATTGGTGGTCAGAAATCGGGGTAGAGACCGAGTTGAAGGCGATCGACCCAGGCGTGTTCTTTGGCGGCGACCCCGGCTCGCCCGATACGTTCCAGAAGTTCTATGCCGATGTCGAGATGTATGCCAACAATTCGGACAACCCCGATCCGGAAACCTATCTGGGGCAGTACCAGTGCAAGAATGCGCCGTCGCCGGACAACCAGTGGCAGGGCGAAAACATCAACCGCTTCTGTGACCCGGCCTTTGATGCGCTGCACGCCAAGCTGACCCAGACGACCGACATCGCCGAGCGTCAGGCGATTGCAAAACAGCTGAACGACATGGTCACCAAGGACAGCATGGTCGTGGTTCCGCTGGTTCATCGCGGCACGCTGTCGGCGCATTCCAACAGCCTGGGCGGCGTGATCATCAACGCCTGGGATTCCGAGCTTTGGAACGTCGCGGACTGGTACCGCGTGAAGTAACGACGTCCGGGGCGGGGCCGGTGATCCGCTGGCCCCGCCCCTTCCCCGGTTCCCGCAGCAGCCCAAAGGCGCGCCCCGCATGCTGACCTTCACGCTTCGCAGACTGCTGCTGGCCATCCCGACGCTGCTGTTCATCAGTCTGGTGATTTTCCTGCTGGTCGATCTGGCCCCCGGATCGCCCATGTCGGAAATTCCGCTGACCGTCCCGCCCGAGGTGCGCCAGAAGATGATCGAGGCGATGGGGGCCGATCAGCCGGTCTTGGTGCGCTATCTGCTGTGGCTGCGCCAGTTTTTCTGGGTGGAACCGGCCACGCTGATTGACGGCTGGTTCGGCACGTCTTTGGCCGGGGGCGAGCAGCGCATCCTGTCCTGGCAGACGCGCAGCCCGGTGTTCACCATGATCGGACAGCGCATTCCGCAAACGCTGACCGTCGTCGGCACGGCCTATCTGCTGGGGGTGCTGATCGCCCTGCCCATCGGCATCTATTCGGCCTATCGGCAGTATTCCTGGTTCGATCAGGCGGGCACCCTCTTTGCGATGATCGGCTTTTCGGTGCCGACATTTTTCACGGGCACACTGCTGATCATCATCTTCGCGGTCTGGCTGCCCTGGTTTCCTACGAAGTACGACACCAACCTGACGGTCACCGACTGGCAGTCCTTCGTCCAGCAGGTCCGGCAGATGGCGCTGCCGGTTCTGACGCTGGCGCTGGCCAATGCGGCCGCGATCAGCCGCTACATGCGGTCTTCGATGCTGGACAACATGGGGCAGGATTACGTGCGCACGGCGCGTGCCAAGGGGATGAGCGAACGCACGGTCGTGCTGAAACACGTGCTGCGCAATTCGCTGATCCCGGTGGTGACGGTGATTGCCCTGGGCGTTCCGGCAATTTTCGGCGGGGCGATCATCACCGAAAACCTGTTCGGGGTGAACGGCATCGGGGCCGCGCTGATCCTTGCGATCCACGCCAGTGACCTGCCCACGGTCCAGACGCTGGCCTTCATCTTTGCCGTGCTGATCGTGCTGTTCAACCTGATTGCCGATATCCTGTATGGCCTGCTTGACCCCAGGATCCGCTATGACTGACGCGGCCCCGGCACCCCGGCCCCGCAGCCAAGGCAGGGCAATCTGGGATCAGTTCCGCACCCACAAGGGGGCGCTGTTCGGTCTGATCGTGCTGTGCCTGCTGGTGCTGTTCGTTGTCATCGGCCCGCTGGTCTGGCAGCCGGAAAAGCTGCGCGTGGCCGAGGCGCTGAAGGTGCGCAACCTTGGCCCGTCCTGGCGCTTTCCGCTGGGCACCGATCAGCTGGGGCGCGACATGCTGTACCGCATGATGCAGGCCGGCAAGGTCTCACTCGCGGTGGGGTTCATCGCGATGATGATCGCCATTTTCGTGGGCACCACCATCGGGGTGCTGGCGGGCTATTTCCGCCGCCTGGACGGGCCGCTGATGCGCCTGACCGACATGTTCCTGGCGCTGCCGCTGGTTCCGCTTCTGCTGGTGATGGTCATGCTGTTCCGGGACCGCATCGCAGGCTCTCTTGGGCCGGAAACGGGGGCCTTCGTTCTGATCGTCTTTGCCATTGGCATCACCTCGTGGATGCAGGCGGCGCGGATCGTGCGGGGCGAGGTTCTGGCCCTGAGGGAACGCGAATATGTGCTGGCCGCGCGGTCGATCGGGGCGGCACCACGCCGGATCATCTTCCGGCACATCCTGCCCAACGTGATCTCGCCCGTCATGGTGGCGGCGACGCTGGGCGTGGCAGAGGCGATCATCACCGAATCGGTGCTGAGTTTCCTCGGCCTGGGCTTTCCGCCCGATTTCCCCACCTGGGGGCGGCTTCTGTATGACGGGCTGCAATACATGCAGCTTTATCCCGAACGGGTGCTGTGGCCCGGTCTGGCAATTTCGCTGACCGTGCTGGCGGTCAACTATATCGGCGACGGGCTGCGCGATGCGCTGGACCCGCGGATCCGCGGGCGCTGAGCCGCCCCTGGCCGGTCAGTCCATTTGGCGGCGGATGCGGCGGATGGCGGCCCAGACCAGAAGGATGACCAGGGGTGTGGCAATCGCCGTGGCCATGCCTTTGGAGATGTGCAGCCGGTCGGTCAGCGGATAGACGGCATAGGTGGCCAGGTTCACGGCATAATAGCTGATCGCCACCACCGACAGCCCTTCGACCGTGCGCTGCAGCCGCAGTTGCAGGTCTGCCCGCCTGTCCATGCTTTCCAGCAGTTTCTGGTTCTGCGCGCTGCGTTCCACATCGACGCGCGTGCGCAGCAACTCGGCGGCACGCTGCGCGCGTTCGGCCATGCTGCGCAGCCGCGCCTCGGCGGATTTCACGGTGCGCATGGCGGGGTCGTAGCGGCGCATCATGAATTCGCCAAAGGTCTGGCGCCCCTGGATGCGGACTTCGCGCAGCACTTCGATGCGCTGGTTGACGATCGCCTCATAGGCGGCGGTCGCACCAAAGCGGAACGACACCTGGACAGCCTGGCTTTCCAGTTCCGCTGAAATCGACAGCAGCTCGTGCAGGGTCGCCTCGGGGGTTTGCCCGGCGCTGTCCAGGCTGCTGACAAGGGCGGACAGTTTCGGGTCGATCGCGTTCAGATGGGCTGACATCTGGCGCGCGCGCATCAGGCCCAGCATCGACATGGCGCGATAGGTTTCAATTTCGCACAGGCGCTGCACGATGCGGCCCACCCGGCGCGCGCCGGTGCCGGGGCGGACGAAGACGGCAAAGCGCATCTGGCCCGCCGGATCGATGCGGAAATCACCCGCGATGATCGCAGCCCCGTCCACCACGCGCGAACAGGCCAGGCTTTCGGGCACGAACCAGTCTTCCAGCCGCGACGTTACCCCGTCCTCGTCTTCGGGCATCACCTCGACCCGGATCAGCAGCGAAACAAGGCGTTTGCCGGGCGCGGTGGCCAGCCAGTTCTCCGGAAAGACGCGCATTTCCTCGGGGTCAAAGGGGCGCGGGCCGACGCCGGGGGAAAAGGCGGTATAGGTGACAAACTCGGTATGGCTTTCCCATTTCAGCTCGTGCCGGCCGATGGTGCCGGAAAAATGCGTGGCCTCGGGCTGCGGATGCGGGCTGCCGTTGCGGTCCAACAGGTCGATCAGATGGGCGCGGTCGCGGGCGCGGTCGCGGTTTGCGGCATCGACCGGTTCCTTGAAGGCCAGAAACACAGCCGTGCAGGGCACCTCCAGCGCCGGGAAGGGCCGGGCGTGCAGCTCGTTCGTCAGCGGATAGCGCAGTGGATGGTCATCGATGGGCGGCATTGTTCGGGCCTTTGAAGAGACAGACAGAGCCTAGCGGTACCTGCCAAAGTGTCCACGTGGCAAAGGGACACCGGACGGCAGATGGCGGGAAATGCCTTGGCGGACTGGCATCCCTGCCACAGTCGGGCCGCGCTTAACGCAGGTCGATTGTCTGTCCGTTTCCGCGCCAGGCACCGCGAAACACCCCGCCTTCGATCTGCCCGGCGATAAGGTAAAGCCCGCCGGGCACCGCCCGCCAGGCCATTGCACAAGAGTGATCGGTCTGTGCGACGATGAGGCGGACGGGCAGGCCCGGGCCCCGGATCAAACGTACCGGTTCAACCTCGGTCAGTTGCAAAGGGTCACCCGGCGGCGCGGCGGGATGGGCGATGACGCGCACCACGGCAACCACGGGCATCGCAAGCACCGCGTCTGGAAAGGCATCGGGCGGCGGATCCGCCGAAAGCAGGGGCTCGTAGAGCGGTGCGCCGGAACTGCCCAGAAAGGGTGTGCCTTCCAAAGAAGGCCCCTGACAGGCATGTGCCCGGTCTGCCCACAGCATCAGAAGTGCCGGCAGGACGACCGGCAGAAGGGCGCGCACCTGCCCCCCGGTTTCGGTCATTCGACCATCGGCAGCAGCGCATCGATGCTTTTCTTGGCGTCGCCGTAGAACATCCGCGTGTTCTCTTTGTAAAACAGCGGGTTTTCGATGCCCGAATAGCCGGTGCCCTGCCCGCGCTTGGACACGAAGACCTGTTTGGCCTTCCAGCATTCCAGCACCGGCATCCCGGCGATGGGGCTGTTGGGGTCTTCCTGCGCCGCCGGGTTCACGATGTCGTTCGAGCCGATGACAATGGCCACGTCGGTTTCGGGGAAATCCTCGTTGATCTCGTCCATCTCCAGCACGATGTCATAAGGCACCTTCGCCTCGGCCAGAAGCACGTTCATGTGGCCGGGCAGGCGGCCCGCGACGGGGTGGATCGCAAAGCGCACCGTCTTGCCGCGCGCCCGCAGCCGCTTGGTCAGTTCCGAAACCGATTGCTGCGCCTGCGCCACCGCCATTCCATAGCCGGGGATGATGATGACGCTGTCGGCATCGTTCAGCGCCGCCGCCACCCCTTCGGCATCTATCGCGATCTGTTCGCCCGCAATTTCCATCGCCGGACCCGTGGTATTGCCGAAGCCGCCCAGAATGACGCTGATGAAGCTGCGGTTCATCGCATTGCACATGATGTAACTCAGGATCGCCCCCGAAGAGCCGACAAGCGCCCCCACCACGATCAGCAGATCGTTCGACAGCGAGAACCCGATCGCCGCCGCCGCCCAGCCGGAATAGCTGTTCAGCATTGACACGACCACGGGCATGTCTGCCCCGCCGATCCCCATGATCAGGTGATAGCCGATGAACAGCGCCGCCGCCGTCATCCCGATCAGGGCCGTAGTGGAGCCGGTGTTGAGATAGACCACCAGCAGCACCACCGAAACCAGCGCCGCCGCAGCATTGAGCACATGCCCCCCCGGCAGCTTCTTGGCCTTGCCATCCACCCGTCCGGCCAGCTTGCCAAAGGCGATGACCGATCCGGTGAAGGTGACGGCCCCGATGAACACGCCCAGGAATGTCTCGACCCGCAGGATCGCCACCTCGGCCCCGCTCTTGTGCGCGATGACGCCGGCAAAGCCGCTCAGCGCATCGCGTGCCGCCTGATCCATCCCGGCCACCCGGGCCAGTTCGATATGGGTGTTGTACCCGATCAGAACGGCGGCCAGACCGACAAGCGAATGCATCGCCGCCACAAGCTGGGGCATCTCGGTCATCTGGACGCGCTGTGCCACGACCCAGCCCGCAGCCCCGCCCACCAGGATCAGCACCAGCGAGACGACCCACAGGCTTTGCCCCGGCCCGACCATGGTCGCGGCCACCGCCAGCGCCATGCCGACAATGCCGTACCAGACCGCGCGCTTGGCGCTTTCCTGCCCCGACAGGCCGCCCAGCGACAGGATGAACAGGATCGCGGCAACGAGATAGGCCGCAATGGTGAATCCGTAGTCCATCGCGCGCCCCCCTTACGACTTCTGGAACATGGCAAGCATCCTGCGTGTCACAAGGAAGCCGCCAAAGATGTTCACCCCCGCCATCAGCACCGACAGCGCGGCCAGGATCACCACAAGCCAGTTGCCCGAGCCGATCTGCATCAGCGCGCCCAGAATGATGATCGAGGATATGGCATTCGTGACCGCCATCAGCGGTGTATGCAGGCTGTGGCTGACATTCCAGATCACCTGGAAGCCGACAAAGCAGGACAGCACGAAGACAATGAAATGGCTCATGAAGCCGGGCGGGGCGACATAGCCCACCCCCAGCATCAGCGCACCGCCCACCACCAGCAGCGCCACCTGGTTGCGCGTCTGTTTGCGGAAGGCCGCCACCTCCTGCGCGCGCTTTTCCGCCGGGGTCAGTTCCTTCGGCTTTTCCTTGGGCCTGGCGGCGGCGATGGCGGCCACCTTTGGCGGCGGCGGCGGGAAGGTGATGGCCCCGGCATGGGTGACGGTCGTCCCCCGGATCACGTCATCCTCCATGTTCTGCACCAGAACGCCGTCCTTGTTCGGCGTCAGGTCGGCCAGCATGTGGCGGATGTTGGTGGCATAAAGCGTACTGGCCTGGGCCGCCATGCGGCTGGCGAAATCGGTATAGCCGACGATGGTCACGCCATTGTCGGTGACAATCTTCTGGTCGGGCACCGTCAGGTCGCAGTTGCCGCCGCGTTCCGCCGCTAGGTCGATGATGACCGAGCCGGGCTTCATGATCTTCACCATGTCTTCGGTCCACAGCTTGGGCGCGGGCCTGCCCGGGATTAGGGCGGTGGTGATGACAATGTCCATCTCGGGCGCAAGTTCGCGGAATTTCGCCAGCTGCTTTTCGCGGAATTCGGGGGAAGAGGGCGCGGCATAGCCGCCGGTTGCCGCCCCGTCCTGCGACGCCTCGAATTCCAGAAAGACAAAGTTCGCGCCCATCGATTCGATCTGTTCGGCCACTTCGGGACGCACGTCAAAGGCGTAGGTGATGGCCCCCAGGCTGGTCGCCGTGCCGATGGCGGCCAGACCGGCCACGCCCGCGCCCACGACCAGTACCTTGGCTGGGGGCACCTTGCCCGCCGCTGTCACCTGACCGGTGAAGAAGCGGCCAAAGTTGTTGCCCGCCTCGATCACCGCGCGGTAGCCTGCGATATTGGCCATGGATGACAGCGCATCCATCTTCTGCGCGCGGGAAATGCGGGGCACCATATCCATCGCGATGGCGGTGGCGCCACGGTTCTTGACCCGGTCCAGCAGGTCTGCGTTCTGCGCAGGCCAGAAAAAGGAAATCAGCGTCTGCCCGTCGCGCAGCATCTGCGCCTCGGACGGCTCGGGCCCCCGCACCTTGACGATGACATCGGCAAGGGTGAAGACCGACTGCGCATCGGGCACCACGGTCACGCCTGCGGCGGCATAGGCGGCATCGGAAAATCCGGCCTTTGCCCCTGCCCCGCTTTCGATCAGGCAGGCATGGCCCAGCTTTTGCAACTGCAGGGCCGAATCCGGCGTCATCGCAACGCGGTTCTCGCCTTCGAAAATCTCTTTCGGTGCGCCGATCTTCACAGTCATCCCCCTGTCTGAAGGCCGTCATGACCGCCGTCGGGCGGGCCGGACAGATGTATCGGTGGTCTGCTGCATAGCGCAACATTATTTCTTCTGAAACCCGCCGCTTTCCGGCAGATCCCGGCCCGACTGTTGTTCCCGCTACAGCCAGCGGCGGGTCTGCGCCGCATACCGGTCAAAGGCCGCGCCGAAAACGGCCCGCAGCACCGCCTCTTCCCCCAGGATGAACCGCTGTGTGATGACACGAACGAACACCGGCACCAGCAGCAGCGATGCCGCGTCCCACCACAGGGCCGCGCCCGCAAGGACCATGGCATCGGCCAGATAGATCGGGTTGCGCGACAGGCGGTAGATGCCGGTATCAATCATCGCGACCGGCGTTTCGCGCGGCAGGACCGTGGTGCGGTGCCGCCGGAATTCCAGCAGGGCAAGGGCGAAGACGGCAAGGGCAAGAAAACCCAGCACGGCCCCGGCCATCAGGCCCGGACGGCCCGCATCGATCAGCGGCAGGTGGCGCGCCTGCACCCAGGCAAGGCCAAGGAACAGCAAAAGCCAGGTGGGCGGGCTTTCCCACTGGCGCAGAAGACGGTGACGGGGGGGCTGCCGGCGCATGCCTGACAGCGTCTCACAGCGGCGCAAGGCCGGCAAGCCGCCGCGCGCACGCGCACCCCGCGTCTTTCAAATCGCGCACAAGGGCGATAGCCTGCGCATCAGGGAGGCCATGATGACCGATTTTTCCGCGACCCGCGCCCAGTTCCACCTGCCCGACGGGATCATCTATCTTGACGGAAACTCGCTTGGCCCCCTGCCAAAGGCGGCGGCGGGCCGGGTGGCCCGTGCCGTGACCGAAGAATGGGGCAATCTGCTGATCACCGGCTGGAACAAGGCGGGCTGGATGGACCAGCCCATCCGCCTGGGCAACCGCATTGCCCGGCTGATCGGGGCAGCGCCGGGCACGGTCGTGCTGGGCGACACGCTGTCGATCAAGGTCTATCAGGCGCTGGCCTCGGCGCTGGAAATGAACCCCGCGCGCCGCGTGATCCTGTCGGATACGGGCAACTTCCCGTCCGACCTTTACATGGCGCAGGGGCTGTGCCGCACGCTGGGCAATGGCTATGTGCTGAAAACCGTGGCCCCGGAAGAGGTGGACCGCGCGCTTGATAAGACGGTCGCGGTCACACTTCTGACCGAGGTGGATTACCGCACGGGGCGCAGGCATGACATGGCGGCGATCACCGCAAAGGCCCATGCGGCGGGCGCGCTGACGGTGTGGGACCTTGCCCATTCGGCGGGCGCGCTGCCGGTGGACCTTGCCGGGACGGCGGCCGATTTTGCGGTCGGCTGCACCTACAAATACCTCAATTCCGGCCCCGGCGGCCCCGCCTTTATCTATGTGGCCCCCCGCCATGCCGATGTGGCCCGCCCGGCGCTGTCGGGCTGGCTGGGGCATGAGGAACCCTTTGCCTTTGACCTGACCTACCGCCCCGGCGGCGGCATCGAACGGATGCGCGTCGGCACGCCGCCGGTGCTGCAACTGGCGGCACTGGAGGCATCGCTGGATATCTGGGACAGCGTATCGATGGCCGATGTGCGCGCCCGCTCGATCGACCTGACCGAGCAGTTCGTGCGAGAGGTGGAAGCGGCCTGCCCGGCGCTGGTGCTGGCCAGCCCGCGCGATCCGGCCCGGCGCGGCAGCCAGATCAGCTTTCGCCACCCGCAAGGCTATGCGATCATGCAGGCGCTGATCGCGCGCGGCGTGATCGGCGATTTCCGCGCGCCGGACATCCTGCGCTTTGGCTTCACGCCGCTTTACACCACCCATGCCGATGTGACCGGCGCGGTGCGGGTGCTGGCCGAGGTGATGGCAAAGACCCTGTGGGACCGGCCGGAATACAAGATGCGCGCGCGCGTGACCTGAAAGGAATGCCGATGCTGATACGCTGCGCGCAGACCGGCCAAGCCGGAGGTTTCGAAACCTCCTGCCGGGACTGCTCAAAGATTCCCGGCTATGGCCCATGACCGAACCCTATGACCCTTCGCGCGAAGGTGCGCAGATGGCCTTTGACGGGCGCATGTCCTACGGCGATTATCTGCGGATCGACAGCATCCTGGGCGCGCAGCATCTTCTGACCGGCGCGCATGACGAGATGCTGTTCATCATCCAGCACCAGACGTCGGAACTTTGGATGCGGCTGGCCCTGCACGAGATTGACGCGGCGCGCGCGGCCATTGCCGAAGACCGGCTGCGCCCGGCGTTCAAGCTTCTGTCCCGCGTCGCACGCATCTTCGAGCAGTTGAACAACGCCTGGGATGTGCTGCGCACGATGACACCGTCGGATTACACGCGGTTCCGCGACGGGCTGGGGCAATCGTCCGGCTTTCAGTCCTGGCAGTACCGGCTGATTGAATATGCGGTGGGCAACCGCAACGCCGCAATGCTGCTCCCGCATGCGCACCGCCCCGACCTGCTGGCCCGGCTGCAGGCGGAGCTTGCCCGACCGTCCCTTTATGACGAGGCGCTGCGCCATCTGGCCCGTGCCGGGTTGCCGGTGCCGGGGGCGGTGCTGAGGCGCGACGTCTCGCGCCCATGGGAAGTCAACGCAGAGGTGCAAGCGGTCTGGACCATGGTCTACCGCGATCCGCAGGCGCATTGGGAAGCCTATGAGCTGGCGGAAAAACTGGTGGATTTCGAAGATTACTTCCGCCGCTGGCGTTTCAACCACGTCACCACGGTGGAACGCGTGATCGGGCTGAAGCGCGGCACCGGGGGGACGGGGGGTGTCAGCTACCTGCGGCGCATGCTGGAGGTGGAGCTCTTTCCCGAACTTTGGCGGCTGCGCACGGAATTATAGGGCTGTGCCGGTGGCCCGGGGCTTTGACCGGGTACGGCGTCGGTGCTATTCTGGCGCAACAGCGTGTGGTTGCCCCGTCCGGCACCGCAAAAGGATGAAACTGCGCATGACCCGATCCCTATTCCGGCTTCTTGGCGCTGCTGCTGCGGCGGCGCTGCTGGCGGGCTGTGTAAGCGATCACGCGCTGATCAAGGCCGGTCTGGCCGAGCCGCCCGCGCCGAAGATCGATGATGCGGCCTATGTGGCCCGGCAGGACGGCAGCTTTGCCCTGCCGGCGATTCCGCTGGAAAAACTGCCCGCAGAATACCGGCGCCAGACAATCTACTACCCGTCGGAAGAGGCACCGGGCACGGTCATCGTGAACCCCGCCGCGCGGCACCTTTATCTGATCGCCGGCAACAATACCGCCGTGCGCTATGGCATATCGGTGGGCAAGTCCGGCTTTGAGTGGTCGGGGGTTGCCGCCGTGACCGGCCGCAGGGCCTGGCCCACATGGACACCGCCGCCCGAGATGATCGACCGCGCGCCGGAACTGGCCAGGTGGGAAAAGGGCCAGCCGGGCGGGCCGACCAATCCGCTGGGCGCACGCGCGCTGTATCTGACGACGGATGGCATCGATTACGGCTACCGCATTCACGGCACGCCGGAATGGCAGTCGATCGGGCGCAATGCCTCGTCGGGATGCATCCGCATGATCAATCAGGACATCATCGATCTCTACAGCCGGGTGCCGGACGGCGCGAAGGTGGTCGTCCTGACACGCGACGGGCAGATGCCGGCCGGCCTGACCCTGCCCCCACCCCCGCCGAAGAGGGTGGTGACCGCGACCGAACCGGAAGACGCGCCGCCCCTTGAGCGGCCAACCCCGGTTTCGGGCCCGGTCTGATATCTGTCAGGGCTGTGCAGACCCGGTCGCCCGACCCGTCGCAAAGACGGGCGGCAGCCTTGCATCAGGCGCTTTTGCGGGCCGGGATGGCGCGTTTGGACCACGCCATGACAGCATCCCCGAAGGCCGTGAACAGCGGGCGCGACACCGGATCGTCCGCCGCATTCCATTCCGGATGCCATTGGACGGACAGGGTAAATCCGGGCGCATCGCGGACATGCAGCGCCTCGGCCGTGCCATCGGGGGCGACACCATCGATCACGATGCGCGGGCCGGGGCGGTTGATGCCCTGTCCGTGCAGCGAATTGGTCATCACCTCCTGCGCGCCCATCAGGCGGTGAAAGACGCCACCGGGGGTAAAGCGCACGGCATGGCGCAGGGCGAACTTTTCCTCCAGCGTGCCGTCGGGCGGCATCCGGTGATTCATCCGGCCCGGAAGGTCACGGATTTCCGGATGCAGGGTGCCGCCCATGGCAACGTTCACTTCCTGAAATCCGCGGCAAATCCCAAGGAAGGGCTGGCCCCGCTCCACGCAGGCGCGCACCAGCGGCAGGGTGATGGCATCGCGGCCGCGGTCGAAACAGCCATGGGCTTCGGTCTCTGCCTCGCCGTATTCCGCAGGGTGGACGTTGGGGCGCCCCCCGGTCAGAAGAAAGCCGTCACACAGATCAAGAAGGTCCGACAGCGACACAAAGCGCGGGTCTGACGGAATGATGACCGGCAGGCAGCCTGCCACCTCGGCCACGGCCTGGCTGTTCATCGTGCCGCCCGCGTGAACGGGGTAGCTTTCGTTCAACAGGTTCATGTTGCCGATGATGCCGACGACAGGGCGTTTCATGGCCGGTTCCTTCTGCGATCAGCAAAGTTTAACAGCTAATCTGGCGGGGTGAAGGCCCATGGACAAGGCCGTTGGCGGTGGATGCGGCAAATGCCCGCGAAATCACCGCACCCGCCCCGCCGGGGCTGCAATCCTGTCCGCCCCGCGCCCTGGCAAACCGCCATCACGCGCCCGGTACATGGCAGATGCGGCCGGCGACATTTTTCAGGGCCGCCGGATAAACCCCGTGACATCCGGGACGGGCAAGGTGACACTGTCCCCGCCCCCGGGGCCGGGGCAGAACGGACAGACAAGCGGCTGCGCCGGAACGCCCCCCGACCTGCGCGGTGACCGGGCAGAAGGCCGCAGCAGTGACAGGGCGGAACCGCAGTTCAGGACGGTTCAGGACAGGACAGGCGCATGACTTTTGCAAATCCGATGGCGGCAGACCCTTCGAAATACGACAGGCTGATTGCTGCGGCTCAGGCCGAGCAAGCCCCCGTCACGCTTGTCGTGCATCCCTGCGACGAGCCGTCCCTGCGCGGGGCGGTCGAGGCGGGCCGGGCGAAGCTGATCGAGCCTATCCTGGTGGGGCCGCAGGCAAAGATCCGGACGGTGGCCGCGACCTTTGGCATCGATCTGGCGGGGTGCGGGATGGTCGATGCCCCGCACAGCCATGCAGCGGCGGAAACCGCTGTCGCGATGATCCGCGCGGGGCGGGGCGCGCTTTTGATGAAGGGCAGCCTGCATACCGACGAGCTGATGCATGCCGTCGCCGACAAGGCGACCGGTTTGCAGACCGAACGCCGGATCAGCCATGTCTATGTGATGGATGTGCCCGGTCACGCCGAGACCCTGTTCATCACCGATGCGGCGATCAACATCTTTCCCGACCTGACTGCAAAACGCGACATCGTGCAGAATGCCATTGATCTGTTCGTCGCCATTGGCCTCGGCACGCCGCGCGTGGCGATCCTTTCGGCGGTCGAAACGGTGACGCCCAAAATCCCCTCGACCATCGAGGCGGCCGCCCTGTGCAAGATGGCGGAACGCGGTCAGATCACCGGCGGCGTGCTGGATGGCCCGCTGGCCTTTGACAACGCAATCGATCCCGAAGCGGCACGGATCAAGGGCATCAGCCCGGAGGTCGCCGGCCGGGCACAGATCCTTGTCGTGCCGGATCTCGAGGCCGGCAACATGCTGGCCAAGAACCTGATCTTTCTGACCCATGCGGATGCCGCAGGGCTGGTCCTGGGGGCGCGGGTTCCGATTGTGCTGACATCGCGCGCCGACTCGGTCCGGGTCCGCCTGGCCTCTTGCGCCATCGCAGCCCTTTACACGGCGGCGCGGCGCAGGACCGTGACACGGGCTGACATGAAAGACGCTGCGGAGTCGCCCGCGCAGAGCCGCATCATTTCCGCCCGCCCGGGTTGACGCCAGGCCCCGCAGGTCCGCTCGCCCCGGCCCCGAAGAACCACGACTTTGCGATTTCCGTGGCAACCATGTAGCCGCCGACGATTGCCACAACGGCCGCCAGCGCCCCGGCGGAAAGGGGCACGAAGCCGAACAGCGCGCTGACCCCGCCCAGGAACGGGATTGCAAAGGTGGCGACCGCGACGGCAAGGGTCGACCACAGCAGCAATCGGCCGGGACGGCTGCGGAAGACGGGCTTTCGCGTGCGCAGGACCAACACCACCGCCAATTCGGTAAGAAGCGAGATCATGAACCACGAGGTCTGGAACACCCCCTCGCCGGCCTTGAAAACATGAAGCAGGACGCCAAACGTCAGCAGGTCGAAGACCGAGCTGATCAGGCCGAAGACAATCATGAATCGCCTGATCTCGCCGACATTCCAGCGCTGCGGGCGGGACAGGCGTTCAGGATCAACATTGTCGCCAGAGATGGCAAGCGAAGGCAGGTCTGACAGAAAGTTGTTGAGCAGGATCTGCTTGGCGGCCAGAGGCAGGAAGGGCAGCAGCGGCGTGGCAAGCGCCATGCTGATCATGTTGCCGAAGTTCGCGCTGGTGGTGATGGAGATGTATTTCAGCGTGTTGGCAAAGGTGCGCCTGCCATCTTCGACACCCTGGCGCAGCACGTCCAGATCGCGGCTGAGCAGGATGATGTCCGCACTTTCCCGGGCGACATCGACGGCCCCGGCAACCGAGATGCCGACGTCGGCCGCATGCAGGGCGGGCGCGTCATTGATCCCATCCCCCAGATAGCCGACGGAATGGCCCGTGCGTTGCAGCGCGCGGACGATGCGTTCTTTCTGCTGGGGATCGATTTCGACAAACAGGTCGGTGCGCGGGGCAAGGTGCCACAACGCCTCGTCCCGCATCGCCGCAAGGTCCTCGCCCGTCAGAATCAAGGGGGCGTCCAGCCCCACGGACCTGGCCATATGGGCCGTGACATGGCGGTTGTCGCCGCTGATGACCTTGATGGCGATGCCAAGCCTGGCAAGCTGTCCGATCGTTTCCCGCGCTTCGGGCTTCGGCGGATCGAGAAACACAAGAAAGCCGCGAAACAGCATGTCCCGCTCGTCGTCCTGGTCGTAGCCGGACCTGGCGGCAACCCGGCGCGTGGCCAGTGCGAGAACGCGGAACCCCTCCTGGCCTTTTTCCCGGAATACCGCGTCAAGCTGCGCGCGCGCAGCCTGGTCCAGCGGAACCGCGCCGCCATTGCGATCGACTGCGGCGCAGCGGTCCAGAACGTTGGCGAAGGCCCCCTTGGTGATGATGAGGTGATGACCGGGGTCGGAGCGTTCCGCCACAACGATGGTCAGCCGCCGCCGCATGAAGTCATAGGGGATTTCGTCGATCTTGGTCAGCCCTTCTGTCGTCAGACCGTCGGTGCGAGCCGCCGCGACAATGGCGGCGTCCAGGGGGTTTTCAATCCCGGTCTCCAGCGCCGCATTGACATAGGCAAGGTGGCGAACCGCGTCCGAAGGCCGGGCTGCCGTGTCCAGCGCCTCGCACAGGACGATGGTGCCTTCGGTCAGCGTGCCGGTCTTGTCCGTGCACAGGATGGTCATGCTGCCAAGATTCTCGATGGCATCCAGCCGCCGCACGATAACACCGCGCCGGCCCATCGCCCGCGCCCCCGCCGACAGCGTGACGCTGATGATCGCGGGCAGAAGTTCCGGTGAAAGCCCCACCGCCAGGGCCGCAGCAAACAGCAGGGATTCGACCAGCGGACGGTCCAGCAGCAGGTTCACCGACAGCACGAAGATCACGATCACGACCATGACCCGGATCAGCAGAAAGCCGAACTGGCGGACACCGCGCGCAAAATCCGTCTCGGGCTGGCGTGCGTGCAGCCGTGCCGCGATGGTACCGAATTCCGTCCGGCGGCCCGTGGTGACGACCAGGACCCGCGCAGTGCCGCTGCGCACCGAAGAGCCCAGGAACACGCTGTTTGTCCGCCCGGCCAGCGGGGCATCGGCTGCGATCTTTCCGGGCCGTTTCTCGACCGGAAAGGATTCACCCGTCATGCTGGCCTCGCTGACCAGAAAATCCTGCGCCTCGATCACAAGGCCGTCGGCGGGGATCAGGTTGCCGGCCGACAGCAGGATCACATCACCCGGCACGATCTGCGTGACCGGCAAAACCTGCTCCACACCGTCGCGCAGAACCCGCGCGGTCAGGGCAAGGCGCTTCTTCAGGTCCTCGACCGCCGTTGACGCCCGGTATTCCTGATAGAATCCAAGCAGGGAACTGCCCAGAACGATGGCCAGGATGATCCCTGCATCCACCCATTGCTGCAGGACCAGCGAGAGGACCGCTGCAATGGCCAGGATCAGGACCAGCGGGCTTTCGAACTGCCGCAGCAGCAGGCGCAACGCCGTCAGCCGGGGGGCATCCTCCACGCTGTTGGGGCCCAGGGCAGCAAGCTGCGCGGCCGCTTGTTGGGCGGTCAGTCCCGTTACCCCGGACCCCAGGCTGGCCGCCACAGCATCGGCACCAAGGGCCCAATAGGCCGTGTCGGTGGCGGCATCAGACATCCCTCACCTCGCAACATGGCGCGGCAGGCGCAGCCTTCGGGGGCGGCGTGCGTGGTGCCCGCCGGGGGCCTTGCCCGCTTCGGCATCAAGACCGCCGCCGGGGCACCTTGGGTCTGTTCTGAGGCAAGTCATGGACAGAACTGTGCAGTCATCGCCTGTGGCGGCCCCCCGCGTCACCCGACCCCAGCGCAGCCCGCAGGCGCCGGATCACCACGGCACGCTGCCGTTCGTCGGGGCTTGCGGCAAGCGCATCGTTGATGTCAAGGATCAGGCGCGAGACATCATTGTGCCAGTCCAGCCTTGCCACCTTCTCTGCGGGCAGGCGCGCGGGCGGTGCGCCCGCGATGCGGCGGGCACCCGTATCGGTCAGATCGAAGGTCTCATCCAGCACAGGCCGCAGAATGTTCCGGGCAGCGACGACCCCGTCGAGTCGGGCCGCCAGGCCTTCAATGGCGTCCTGTTCGCCATGGACAAGAAAAAGGTCGTGATGCAGCGGCAGGCGGGCCTTGATCCATTCGGCCAGCTCGGGCCCGTCGGCATGGCCGGAGTAAAGGTCAAGAGAGCGGATTCTGGCGCGGACGACGAATTCCTCGCCCTGGATGCGGATGGAACGCGCGCCGTTCTGCAGGATGCGCCCCAAGGTGCCTTCTGCCTGATAGCCGGTGAAAAGCACCGTCGCCGTATCCCGCCAGATCCAGTTTCTCAGCCGATGGCGGATCCGTCCGGCATCGCACATGCCTGAGGCGGCGATGACAATGTGAAAGCCCCGCACCCGGTCAAGGGCCATGCTTTGTTCGCGGGTTTCGGTAAAGTGCAGGTTCCGGGCGCGCAGGCCCTTCATCAGAACCGCCCCTTCTTCAAGTTTGCGGTAATGCTTGGCAAAGACCCGCGTTGCCCTGGTCGCAAGGGGGCTGTCGACATGGATCGGAATGTCGGGCAATTCCCCTTCGGCAATCAGCCGGCCGATGTCGCTGATCAATTCCTGGGCCCGTTCCACCGCGAAAGACGGAATCAGCAGCGCCCCATCCGGATGCATCGCCGCACGCACCTCGTCACGCAGCAAGGCCCGGCGTGCCGCCGCAGTGGCATCCGGACGGTCGGCATCGCCATAAGTGGATTCGCAGATCAGGTAATCGACGCCGCCCGGCCCCCTGGGGTGTGACTGCATCAGCTTGAAATCCGGCCCGATGTCAGCCGAGAACAGGAGGCGCAGCGGCGGGGTGGCATCGCCCCGGCCAACCTCGATCTCTACCGAAGCCGACCCAAGAAGGTGGCCCGCGTTCCAGAACCGGGCACGCAGGCCGGGCAGGACCGCGAACCAGCCATTCAGGTCATGGCGATGGAACAGCTTGAGGCATGCATCGACATCACCGCTGTCATAAATCGGTTCCACCCGATCACGATTGCGTTGGGCAGCACGGCGATTGAACTGCTCGACCTCGATTTGCTGGATATGGGCGCTGTCCGGCAGCATGACCCCGGCAAGATCGGTCGTGGCGGGTGTTGCGTGGATCGCGCCGCTGAAGCCGTGCCGCACCAGTTTCGGAAGAAGCCCCGAATGATCGATATGGGCGTGGCTCAGGATGACCGCCGCGATGGCATCCGGCGCGAAGGGAAACGGGCGGTAGTTCAGTTCTTTTTCGGTTTTCGACCCCTGGAACATCCCGCAGTCGATCAGGATCTGCCCCTGATCGGTTTCGAGCCGAAAGCAGGAACCGGTGACCGCCCCGGCGGCCCCGTGGAAGGTCAGGCGGGGATGGGGCATGCGTCATCTCCTTTCGCGGGCGGGTGCTGCCCTGTCATGACCGGAACACAAAGGTTCCGGGCGCGGCACAAGGCGGGGCAAGATGTGTATCCGGCGCGCCCGTTGCGGGCAAAAGGGGCCGGGCCGCTGCCCGTTCGCTGCAACCGGTCCAGCCCCTGCCGGGCACCGTGATCCGACCCGGACTTTCGCGGCGGCAAGACGGTCGTCCGGGGCGATGCGGACGTCCCCGGCGGGGCGGTCCGACCTGCGGACCATGCGGCGCGGGATGCCGGTATCCCTGCCGGTGCCGCCGGGGTGCCCGGTGCCGGTCAGCACGACGCGCAGGCCATGACCGGCAGGAAGCCTGCGTCTTGCAGACTGACCTGCTGGGGGGACTGTGATCAGTCCCGGTCGCCATCACGAACATCAAAGGCACCCCGTTGCGGAAGAACTGTTTCAGATCAGGACGTCTCCTGAACGTCGCATGATATATCACGAACGCGCCGTCAGGGATAACAGGCATTGCGTGTCTGCCCCATGTCCTGGCCGTCTGCCGAAACCTGGCGTCAGGGTCTGGCACAGCCCGGGGCACGGTCGCGCCTTGCCGCAGCAGTCTTCAACGAACCGCAGCGCGCCGCGTCACCGGCCTGTTCACGCATCCTGCCGGGGTCATGCCGTGCAGATTCGGGCGCTGCCGCCGCGGAAAGGACAGACAGGCCAACGGCCCGCGTGCGTCACCATCCCAAGGGCCGGCAAGCCCGGGGCGGCGCTGGCGCAACTGATCCCCAGCGCGGTGCCCTGTTTCGCCGGCCTGCCCCGCCTTGGGCAGTGCAAAGCCCCGGCGCATGGCGGCGACAGTGTGTTTGCCGCATCAGACATGGCCCGGAACCTTGCGCATCCGGTGAATGTGACGGCTTGCCCCGGGGTCCTGGAAACGCGGGCGGGGGCGCGCTTGCGGCCGCTGCGCCTGGGGCGGCCTGCCCCAACCGGGCCGCCGGCCACGCCTTCACGCCGGGACAAAGAGCGCCCGGCGCAGGAATTTCCGGGTCTCTTCCATCTGTGGCGAATCGAAGATCTGGCCGGGCGGGCCCTTCTCGATCAGCTGGCCCTCATGCAGAAAGGCCACGGTTGTGGCCACGTCCCGGGCAAAACGCATCTCGTGTGTGGCCAGCAGCATCGTCATGCCCGACTGTGCAAGGTCCTTGAGAATATCCAGCACTTCGCCCACCAGTTCAGGGTCAAGCGCCGAGGTGACCTCGTCCAGAAGCAGCACCTGCGGGTCCATCGCCATGCAGCGGATGATCGCCACGCGCTGTTGCTGGCCGCCCGACAACTGGTCAGGCATATAATCGGCGCGTTCGGTCAGGCCGATCCGGTCCAGCAGTTTCAGCGCCCGTTCGCGGGCTTCGTCGCGGCTGAGACCATTGACCTTAACCGGGGCCAGCATGACATTCTCGATCACGCTCAGATGTGGAAACAGGTTGAAGCTTTGAAACACCATGCCGACCTTGCGGCGCAGGCGGTTCACGTCCACCCCGATGCCCGACACCGGGTCGCCGTCCAGCGCGATCACGCCGCTGTCGATCCTTTCCAGCGCGTTGACGCAGCGCAGAAGCGTCGACTTGCCGGAACCCGAGGCGCCGATCAGGCAGACCACCTCGTGGCGGTTGACCGAAAGGTCGATGCCTTTCAGCACCTTGTGCGCGCCGTAAGACTTTTCCAAGGCGGTGATGGTCAGAAATGCATCGGCCATGTCAGCGGATCGCGTTGCGTTTCTGCCGGTCGATCAGATAGTCGACAAAGCGGGTCTGCGGGATGGTGATCACGAAAAAGAACAGCCCCACCACAGACACCGGCGACAGGTTGAAGAAGTTCGCGGCAAAGTATTTCGCCTGCCCGAAAATGTCCGAAAGCCCCAGGATCAGCACCAGCGCGGTATCCTTCTGCAAGGCCACGAAGAACCCGAGCAGGGGCGGGATGACCCGGCGAAACGCCTGCGGCACCACGACATAGGCATAGGCCTGCACCGCCGTCAGGCCCAGCGACCGCGCGGCGGCGATCTGGCTGGGGTGGATGCTGTCGATGGCCGAGCGGAACAATTCCGTCACATAGGCGCTGAAACTCAGGCTGAGCGCCAGCACCGCGTACCACATGCCGTCCCAGCCGCTGACAAAGCCGATCTTGGTCAGGGGAAGGCCGAAGCCGATCAGGTAGATTACGATGATCGTGGGAACGGCGCGGAAGAAATCGACATAGGCGATGACCATCCAGCGGATCGGCCGCCCCGCCGCCCCCGGGATCATCCTGAGAAGCGCAAGGGCCAGGCTCAGCGCCAGGATGATGACGCTTGCGGCAAGGGTGATGTAAAGGTTCAGCTTCGCAGCCGCCAGCACCATGGGTGCGCTTTGCACCATATAGCCGGGATTGAGGAAGGCCCGCTGCACCGCAAAGTTGTTTGTGGTCAGAAAGACATAGAACGCCACAATCACCAGCAGCGTCGCGCCAAAGCCGATGCCGCTCAGCCCCTGCTGGCGGCAGGCCCAGGCGGGCAGGCGCGCGGCGACCAGATCGCCCCTGGCCACCAGCCCGTCGGCCCGCCGCAGGTGCCCCAGGGCGCGGACCGGAAAGATCATCAGCAGGGCTGCAAGGCAGGTTCCGCCGATGGCAATCCCGCGCAGCCAGCGCGACAGGTCGGGGTTATCGGCAGTGAAGGACAGCGCATGGCTGAGGCCAAGCCAGGTCAGTCCGATGGTGATCAGGCCGGTGACGGCCGAAAGGTAGGCGATCGCGTGGTAGCTGACCGGCGCAGAGACCGCGCCCGCAGCACGGGCGGGCGTCGTGGCTGCCATGGCGTTGGTCATCCCGGTCCTTTCTGCGGTTTCGGTGTTCGGGCAGCGACCGGCCCGCAGGCCGGGGCCGGTCGCCGGGCGTAAACGCGCCTACTTGTCCCAATAGGGGATCGTCGCCGGGTCCACCCCCCAAAGCGGGGCATACCAGGTGGCGACCAGCTGATCGATGGTCCCATCTGCCTTCATCGCCTCGATCGCGGCATCAAAGCCTGCCTTGGCCTGCGAACCCTTGACCAGCACGCCGCCGACATTGCCGCCAACATCATACTGCCCGATCACCGTCAGCGCCCCGTTCGAGGCGGTGGCGGCGGGCAGTACCCCCGACAGATCAAACAGGACGGCATCGATCTGCCCGGCGCTGAGGGCGGTGAACATGTCGGCGGTCGCCTCGAACCGGCGCACCTCGCCCGTGGGCTTCAGCGTCTGATCCAGGAACCGGTCCTGCACGGACGCCAGGAACACGCCCAGACGCTTTTCGCCCAGATTGTCCCTGGTGATTGTCGCCGCGTCTTCCGAACGGACCATCACGCCGCTGGTTGCCACAAAGTAGGGGGCCGTGAAATCGACGTTCTGCAGGCGTTCCTCGGTGATGAAGATGTTGGTCATCGCGGTGTCGAAGCCCGAAAGCTGGCCTGCGATCAGGGCGGGCCAGGGCACATTCTGCACGGTCACCGACTTCAGTCCCGCGCGATGCGCAATCTCGGCCGCCAGGCAGTATTCGAAACCGCCGGTGATGGTTTCGGGCGAATTGCCCTTGAAGCTGTCGGGCGCGGGCAGGATCGCGGCCACGGTCAGGGTGCCTTCGGTCACGGTCGGGATCTGGATCGAACCCGCAGTGCCCGTCACCTTGCACTCGCCGAAACCTTCGGCCAGCGCGGGCACGGACAGCCCGAGCAGCACCAGCCCGGTTGCGGTGGCCAGTCTTGTCATCATCGTCATGGTTACTCTCCCTTGTCTGATGCCGCAGGGTGTTGCGGCTGCTTGTGGTCTTTCGTCATGCCGATCTGGCAGACCGCGTGAAGGTCATATCCCCCTGCGCGGCCCCGCCTTGCGACATGCGTTCTTCGGCCATGGCGCGCGCGGCAAGCCAGGCGAAGGTGATCGCGGGACCAAGAGTGATGCCCGCCGCCGGATAGCTGCCCCCCGCGACGGATTCGGCATCCGCCCCCAGGGCGTAAAGCCCCGGAATGGGCCGCCCCGCGACATCCAGAACGGCACCGGTGGCGTCGGTATCCAGACCAAGGAATGTGGACAGATTGCCCGGATGAATACGGATGGCGTTGAACGGCCCCTTGACCAGAGGGGCCATGGTCGGATTGGGCGCGCAGGCCGCATCACCCGCCGCCCGGTCGAAGGCGGAAGCCCCGCGCTGAAAATCCGGATCGACGCCAGCCTCGGCCATGGTGTTGAAGCGGTCGACCGTGCGGGTCAGGGCGGCAGGGTCGATGCCGGTGGCCCTTGCAAGGTCGGCAAGCGTGCGCCCCCTGAACAGATAGCCGCAGCGCAGGTGCGGCCCCAGGGGTGCGGGGAAGGGACCGACCCGGCCAAGGCCGTAGCGGCGCAGGGCGCGGTCGTCGGCAATCAGCCAGGCCTCTGCGGCACCACTTGCGATCAGGGCACGGCAGAAGTCGTGGTAGTTCGCCGCCTCGTTCGCGAAACGCCGGCCGTTCGGCAGGACGGCGATGATCCCCGGCTTGGCCTTGTCACCGAAATGCGGCACGTGCCATACGGTGTCGCCCCTCTGCCGGCGCGATACGGCGGTCCAGGCCGCGGGGTTCGATGTCTTGCCCCGCACCTTTGCCCCCACCCGCCGCGCAAGGGTCAGACCATCGCCCGCCACCTCGCCGGGCGGCAGGGCAAAATGGCTGCCGCCTGCGGCCAGATGCGGATACAGTTGCCGCTGGCGCAGCGGATCGTGCGAGAAACCGCCTGTGGCAAGCACGACGCCGCGCGTGGCGGTGATCTGGATCACCGCGTCGGGCAAGGTCACCTTTGCCCCGCACACCCGCCCCGTCTCGACCACAAGGTCGGTCAGTGTGGCAGCGCACCGGATCTGCACGCCCTGGGCGCGCAGGGCCGCCATGAAGCGCGCCACCATGGCGTTGCCCATCGTCGTCCGCGCCCCGCGATGCAGGCCGCCAAGCCGCTGCAGCCCATGCGACACCAGCAGACGCAGGACATGAAGCATCGAGCGGGGCGAGCGGGCCATCGCTTGAAGGTGCCCGATATCCTCGCGCGCCACCGACAGGCCGCCAAGAATCTGCCCCGCAAGCAGCGGATCGCGCAGCCGGCGGAAATCCGGCCCCAGACCGCGCCCGTCAAAAGGGACCGTCCGCAGCGTGCGCCCGCCCTTATGCGCGCCGGGCAGGCTGTCGAAGTAGTCGGGCGCATCTGCCATCAGTTCGACCCGCATCGCGCCTTTTGCGACGAAATAGTCAAGCGCGGCGGCGGCCTGGCTGACATAGGCGGCGATCCGGGCGGGGTCGGCGCGACCGTCGGCGGCAGCCGTCAGGTAGCGCAGGGCATCCTCATGCCGGTCGGCTATCCCCGCGTCCGCCTGCGGGCTGTTGCAGGGCACCCAGACCTCGCCCCCCGACCAGGCGGTGGTGCCGCCGATCGTCGCGGCCTTTTCGATCACGATCACGTCCAGGCCCATGTCACGTGCGGCAAAAGCACAGGCAAGGCCCGCTGCCCCGCTTCCCGCCACCAGCACATCGCAGGACACCGGTTCCATCAGGGGGCCTTGGGTGCGGGAAGGATGACGTGTTCCTCGACGATGATCCGTTCGAACCGGCTGACATGGGCCAGCACATCGGCGCGGCCTTCGGGGGCCGAGGGCAGGGTCAGGGCCGCGCGGGCCGCCGCAACCGAGTGAAACACCTCTTCGGCCAGCCCGTCCCATTCCGATGCAACCCCGGTTCCAGCGGGCAGAAGGCTGTCATCCTCTACCGCCAGATTGACAGAATAGTAGGCCAGGTAGCTGCCCTGACGCCCGGCGATATACGGCGCGTGGCGGTTCAGCCACCAGTCGGCGAAGGCCTGCCGCGACAGCCCCTCTGCCCGCTTCAGCAGCCAGAACACCTTTACCACAAGGCACGCCCTTTCCCGTCACCAAGCCACGGGAAATCACCGCGGGTTTTGGTATGTGGATTATATATTTTTGTTATCCAAAACGTGTCAAGTCTGGATCAAGGCGAAACGGAATGCTAGACAAGCCCAGACAGGGCCGACCGAGGCGAAAGACATGGCGAAAGCCGCAATCAGACCGACAGCCGAAATCCCGGACCGCGCAAGACGCACACGGGGGATGAGCGCGGAAGAGGTCTACCGCAAGCTCAAGACCCAGATCATCCGGATGGAGCTGGCCCCCGGCACCGTGATCGATGACGTGGCGCTGGGCGCGCAGCTTGGCGTGTCGCGCCAGCCGGTCCGCGAGGCAATCATCCGCCTGTCAGGCGAAGGGCTGGTCGAATCGAACCGTAACCGGTCGAGCATTGTCGCCAGTTTCGACATCTCGGCCTTGCGCGACTTTCTGGAAAGCATTTCGCTGCTTTACCGCCTTACCGCGCGACTTGCCGCGATCAACCGACGGGCCGAACATCTGGCGCGGATCGCCGAGATTGGTCGCGCACATGCCGCGGCAATCTCGATGGATGATGTGGATGCCGTGGTCGAGGCCAACCGGCAGTTTCATCTTGCGGTAGCCGAGGCGGCGGGCAATACGATTTACCTGACCTGGGTGCGCAACCTGCTTGATCATGGCGAGCGGATCCTGCGGCTTTATCTGCGCCAGTACGACAATCATGTGATCGACCCCGCGATGGAGGGACACCGCGCCATGGTCGAGGCGATCGTGGCGCAGAACCCCGATGCCGCCGAGGCGGCGGGCGCGCTGGACGCCCGGATCATCGCCGAAGGCCTGTCGAAATTCTTCCTGCGCCGGGGCGCGTCGGATTTCGCGCTGGCGCCGCCCGCCGAAGCGGCGGCATCGCGATGAGACAGGTTCTGATCACCGGCGGCGGGGGCGGCATCGGCGCTGCGCTGTCGGCAGGGTTCGCGGCACTTGGGGATCATGTGATCGTGCTGGACCGTGACGGCGCGGCCGCACAGGCAGTTGCCGCGCGCCTTGCCGGCGACGGGGGCTCCGCCGAGGCGGTGACCTGTGACCTGACGGACGAAGCGCAGACGGCCCGGATGCTGGCGGGTTTGGGCAAGGGGCTGGACGTGCTGATCAACAATGCCGGGATCGAGGCAAGGGCGGTCTCCGGTTCGGCCGGTTTCGGGGCTGACTGGCGGCGCGTCATGGCGGTCAACCTTGATGGCGCCGCCTATCTGTCGCAGGCCGCCCTGCCGCTGCTGGAACGGGCGCAGGGCTGCATCATCAACATCGCCTCGATCCAGTCCTATGCGGTGCTGCACACCGCAAACACCGTCTACACCGTCAGCAAGGCCGCCCTTGCGCAGTTGACCCGGGCGATGGCGGTGGAATACGCGCCGCGCGGCGTGCGGGTGAACGCGATTGCGCCCGGCGTTGTGGAAACGCCGATGATCCGGCAGGCCGGACAGCAAGCAGACCGCTTCAGGCTGTTCCTTGACCGGATTCCGATGAAACGCTTTGCCCTTGCCGAAGAGATTTTCGGCCCTGCGCAGTTCCTCGCCTCTTCGGGCGCGGCCTATGTGACGGGGATCATCCTGCCGGTGGACGGAGGTTTCCTTGCCATGTAGCGGGCCGCAGCCTTTGCGACGGGTGACGTGCCGTGTCGGGTGATCGGCCGGATCAGGCGCAGTGCGATCTGGTCGTCATAGGCTCGGGTGCGGCGGGTCTGACGGCGGCTCTGTTGGCGCTGGACCGGGGGTGTTCCGTCATCCTTCTGGAAGCGGACGAATGGCTGGGCGGTGCAACGGCGCTGTCCGAAGGGATGATCTGGGTGCCGAACAATCCCGAGGCGGCTCAACTGGCCGATGCGCCCGGCCGGCAGGCAGAGGCCGATGCCGCAGTTGCTTACCTTCTGGCAAATTCCGGGAACCGCGTCGATGCGGCCCGGCTGCGGTCCTTTGTTGACGCCGCCCCGCAGGCGCTGGATTTCGTGACCGGCCGGGCGGGAGTGCGGTTCGCGCTGAACCGGGGGTCGCGCGACTACTATCCGGAAATGCCCGGCGCAACCCTGGGTCGGCGCGCCTTGAACCCGCTGCCGTTCGATGCGCGCGGGATGGAAAAGGGGCTCTTCGCCCGCATCCGCCCGCCGCTGGGCACGATGATGCTGTTCGGCGGCCTGAGCATCGCAAGTCAGGACATGGCCGACTACACCCGCGTCCTGCGTAGTCCCGGGGCGGCGTTGCGGGTCGCGGGGCATGGCTTGCGCTATCTGGCGGATCGGTTGCGGGGTTGGCCGCGGGGCACGCGGCTGGCAAACGGCAATGCCATCGTGGCCCGGCTGGCCGATGCCGTGGCCCGGTCGGGGGGACAGATCAGAACGCACTGGCCGGTGGCGCAGGTCGGGTACAACAACGGCCGGGTTGTGGGGGTTTGCGGCCCGAAGGGCAAGGTTTCGGCGCGTCTGGGCGTCATTCTGGCCAGTGGCGGATTGAATGCCAGCCATGCAGCACGACGCCAATTGCTCGGCCCGTCTCCGCATGTCGCGATCCCTGCCGGGATAGAGGCCCCGGACCTTGCCGCCCTGACCCGGGGCACGGGGGCGCAGATCGTAACGGCGGTGTCGCAGCCCGTTCTGTGGGCACCCTGCTCGGTGGTGCCGCCGGGTCTGGCCCGCGCCGGTGCCTGGCCCCATTTTGGCGACCGCGCCAAGCCGGGGGTGATCTGCCTTGGCCCGGATGGACGGCGCTTCACCAACGAGGCGCAGGTCTATCATGATTTCGTGCCCGCGATGATTGCGGCCACTGCGCACCACCCCGAGGGGCCGCATTGCTGGATCGCCGCCGACCATGCCGCGATCCGGCGCTATGGGCTTGGCCCCATCGGCCCGTCACCGGTCCGGCTGGGCCCCTACATCCGGGCGGGCTATCTTAGGCAGGGAAAGACCCCGGCCGATCTGGCCCGCAACACCGGCTTGCCGCCCGAAGCGGTCGCCGCCAGCATTGCGCGGTTCAACGCAGCGGCCCGGCAGGGCGTTGACCCCGATTTCGGGCGGGGGACAAGCGCCTATGACCGGGGCAATGGCGATCCGCTGCACCGGCCCAACCCGGCGCTGGGCGCGCTGGAACGGACGCCGTTCTATGCCATAAGGATGACGCCGGGGGATATTGGAACCTTCATCGGCCTTGCAACAGATGGTGCGGCCCGGGTTCTGGATGAACAGGGCCGACCGGTTCCGGGCCTGTGGGCGGCGGGCAATGCCGCCACACCGATCACCGGGGGCAGCTATCCTGCCGCCGGGTTGACCATCGGGTCGGCGATGATCTTTGGCTATCTTGCAGCCTGCGATGCCACCGCCGGCATCCGCCGGAAAAGTGCTGCGGAATGACCGTGTTGGTCGGTTTCGCGCCCGATCTGTTCCAGGGCCAGGCGGTGCTCATCACCGGAGCCGCCGGGGGCATCGGGCGCGCGGTGGCCCGGGCCTTTGCCGCCTGCGGCGCGCGGATCTGGGCGCTGGACCTTGCCGGGGCGCTGGACCCCGGGCTTCCCGGCCGGCAGATCGCCTGCGATCTGTCTGACCGCGTGGCGCTTGGCGAGGCCGCCGAAACCATCTGCGCCGCCGGTCCGCTGGCCGCGCTGGTCAACTGCGCCGGAGTGTTCCGCAGGGTGGCGATGACTGACCCGCAGGCAGTGGAAGAATGGGACCGCACCCTTGCCGTCAACCTGACCGCACCCTTCCTGCTGGGCCGTGCGCTGGTGCCCGTGCTTGGGGGCGGGGCGGTCATCAATGTCACCTCGGTGCGGGCCGAAACCGCCAGCACGCGGGCCTCGGCCTATACGGTGTCTAAGGGCGGGCTGGCGGCGCTGACGCTTGCGATGGCCGACGAGTTCGCGCCCCTGGGCATCCGCGCCAATGCCGTGGCACCGGGCGATGTCGATACGGCCATGGGCAAGGACGACCCTGCAATCATCGCCAAACTGCTGGAGCGTACCCCGATGCGCCGCCTTGCCACCCCCGCCGAGGTCGCCGCCGCCTGCGTCTTTCTTGCGTCACCCCTGGCGTCCTGTATCACGGGTGCCACCTTGCGCGTCGATGGGGGTTTTCTTGCTGTCTGATCCCTGCCCCAAAACCGGAGGATGCGAATGATCAAGGTCATGTGGTTTCTGCGACGCGCGCCGCACCTGTCGCGGGCCGAGTTTGCCGACTGGTGGCTGAACCGCCATGCCAAAGACATCGCCGCCGATCAGGCCCCCTATCTGCGCCGCTATGTGATCAATGTGGCGGTCGAAGATGACAGCGGCCTTGCCGGGAAGCCTGCCGATCCGCCGGAATGGGACGGCATCGCCGAACAGTGGTTCGCCACCGAAGCCGATTACAACGCCGTCTATGGCCGCGCCGACCGCCCGACCCGCGCCGATACGCTGGCCCATACCTCGGCTTTTCAGCGTCTGGTGGTGCGCGAATATGAACAGCCTTTGTGAGGTGTGACATATGCGGTTCACGGGCCAAAAGGTTCTGATCGTCGGCGGGGCATCGGGCCTTGGGGCCGCCGCTGCGCGCGCCTTTGCCGGCGAAGGGGCTGACCTTGTGCTGGTTGACCGCGACGGTGCGGCGGCAGAAAGGGTGGCGGCGGGGCTTTCGCGCGCGCGGGCCGTGCAGGGCGATGCGGCAGACCCTGCGACGGCGGCGGCCGCCCTTGCGCTGGCCGCGCCGGACATCCTGTTTCATGCGGCCGGGATCGACCCGGCGTCGGCCGGTGACGTGCCGGGCACCAGTCTGGCCGACTGGCAGGCGATCCTGTCGGTCAACCTGACGTCGGCTTTCCTGTTCGCCCGGGCTGTCCTGCCGGGAATGATCGCGCAGCGGCGGGGCTGCCTTTTGTTCACCGGCTCGATCGCCGGGATCAGGCCGACACCGCAGGAGGCCGCCTATGCCGTGTCGAAGGCCGGGGTCATCCAGCTTGCCCGCGCCATCGCTCTGGATCACGCCCGCGACGGTATCCGCGCCAATGCGCTGTGCCCGGGGTTTCTGGAGGCGGTGATGGCAGATCGCCGCGCGACCATGTCGGCGGCCGATCTGGCCGAACGGTCGCGGCTGGCCAGTGCACGGGTGCCGATGGGGCGCGAAGGGGGCTATGCAGAGACGGCGCAGCTGGTGCTTGCGCTGTGCGATGATGCTGTGTCGGGCTATGTCACCGGGCAGGCGGTGGTGGCGGACGGCGGGGTCTTGCTGGCCTGACGCGCGGGGCAAAGTCCCGGCAGGGCCGCCCCGGCGCGGGCGGACAGGTGCCGTACCGTCTGCACTCCGCGTCGGTGGGCGGAATGCCGGACCTGCCTCGGGCCTTCGGTCTGTGGCCTGAATGGGCGAGGACATGCGTCAGGTGTAGATCAGGGGGGCCTTTTTCAGCAGTGGCCACTGATCTGGCGCATGTCCATAGATGACGAAAGCCCCGGTCTGCGCGGCCAGCGCCATAAGGCGGGCGGCGCTGTGCCGGGCAAGGACGGGGTCAAGGGCGGTGTCGAACCCTTCCCCGATCTCGGCCGGGCGCGAGATGGCATCGCCGGTGATCAGCACCGGGCCGGTTTCAGGCAGGTCAACCAGAAGCGCAAGCTGGCCGGGCACATGCCCCGGCACCGCAAGCAGCCGCAGCCCCGGTGCAAGGGTGACATCTTCGGTGACGGTGACATAGCGCCGGTCGGGCCAGTCCATCGGGCGGGTCTTGCCGAAATACAGCGGGCGCGGTTCGTCCCGCTCTGCCTTGGCAAGCAGGATCGGCGCGCGGGGAAAACCGGCAATGCCGCCGACATGGTCGATGTGGCTGTGGGTCAGGATCAACAGATCAACGGCCTGCGGGGTCAGGCCCAGCAGCGAAAGCTGGTGGGGCGGAAGGTGGGTTTCGGTCAGGGTCAGCACCCGGCCGAACCGGTCCAGTCCGTCGGCGGCGCTGGCCTTGGCCGCATCGCGCGCATAGGCTTCGGGAAAGCCGGTATCGACCAGGATGGTCTCATCCCGGTCCGTCCGGATCAGAAAGCCGACGATGCCGATGATGCGACCGTTGTCATGGACCTGAAACAGCCCGTAATCCAGCACGGCAAGACTGGCCGGTCTGCCCTTGATAAGCTCTTGCGCCCGCATCCCTGCCCCGCCCCTGCCCCCTGCCGGAGTCTTCCCCCGTGAAGGTCAAGATCCACGCCCTGTTCCAGTATCTGCTCGACACCACCGATGCACAACCCGAGGCGATCGTCGGATTTTCGCTGTCGCGCGCGCCGCGCCTGGGCGACTTCCTGGCAGAGCTGGACCCGGACCTGCCGCTGGACTGGAACCGGCAGTCGTTCCGGGGCCTGCCCGCGCTGCGCGCGGCGGTGATCCGGCAGGCGGGGCTGGACGGGGTCTGCACGCCGGATGATGTGCTGATCACGGCAGGCACGGCAGAGGCGAATTATCTGGCGATCCGCCAACTGGTCCGGTCAGGGGACGCGATTGTCACCGAAACCCCCGGCTGGCCTCAGGCGGCGGTGCTGGCGCAGGCAATCGGGGCAGACCTGCGCCTGGTCGAACGGCGCGAGGATCAGGGCTGGCGTCTGCCGCTGGATGCGTTGGACGCGGCCGTGACAGACCGCACGCGGCTGATCTTCCTGTCAAACCCCAACAACCCGACCGGGCAGGTCCTGACCGCACAGGAGCTGGCGCAGATTGCGGCAATCGCGGCGCGGGTGGGGGCCTGGCTGCTGGTGGACGAGGTCTATGCCGGTCTGGAATGGGACGGGGCGCGCGCACCCTCGATTGCGGGGATATACGGGCGGGGCATCAGCACGGGCAGCGTCTCGAAGGCGCTGGGGCTGCAGGGGCTGCGGACAGGATGGATGATCTGCCGCGATCCCGGCCTGATCGGGGACGCGATGGTCTTGCGCGAAAACTCCAGCGAGATCATGAATATCCTGGGCGAAGTTATCGCAGAACTTGCACTGCGTCCTGACCGGCTTGGCCCGGCGCTTGACCATGCGCGCCGCGAAGGGCGGGCCAATCTGGACCGGCTCGATGCGTTTGTGGCCAGCCAGCCGAAGCTGAGCTGGACACGCCCGCAGGCCGGTCTGATCGGGCTGGCGCGGCTGGCGGATGGCATCGGTGCCGCAGAATTCGCGCGCCGCCTGCTGGCCCCGCCCTATCGCACCTTCCTGCTGCCCGGCACCGTCTACGACCGGCCCGCGCATATCCGTCTTGGGGTGGGCGGGGGCGAAGAGGTTGACCTTGAGACAGGTCTTTCCCGCATGGCGCATCTGCTGGCCGCCTGGGACTGAGGGCGGCACGCCACCGGTCTGAAACAGACAGAGCCGTGGCATTCATTTGTTTCAGGTCAGGCATGGCCCTGGGCAGGAACCACGCCCCGCGTCCCGCCGGCGATCAGCAATGCGGCATCCGCCAGCGGCACCAGTGGCGGGCGGGACGAAGGCACGGCCAGATAGCGCGGCTCCCAATGCGGATCGAACTTTGCCTTGAAGGCGCGCAGTCCGGAAAAATTGTAGAAATGGCCGCCGTGCTGGAAGATGGCCGCACCGAACCGGTTCCAAAGCCGCACACCCTTGCGCGAGTCAAGGCCGGACAGGGGTGCCATACCCATCGAAAAGCGCCCGATCCCCTGCGCCTTCATCTGCAGCATCAGGTCGGTGAACAGGAAATCCATGACACCGGAGGGCACATCGGACCGGTGGCGCATCAGATCGACCGTCACTTCATCCTGGCATCCGCTCCGCACGAGATTTGCAAATCCGACGATTCTGCCCCGATGCCGGACCAGCGCAACGGGCCAGCGTTGCATCCAGCCCGGATCGAATCGACCCACTGAAAAACGCTTTTCGCGCGTCTTCTTGGCCGCCAGCCATTCATCAGAAATCTGGCGAAGCTCGGTAATCAGGGCGGGTTCATGCGGTGGCTGGACAATGTCCAGCGTCAGACCATCGCGCCCGGCCCTGGCATGGGCGGCGCGCAGCTTCTTGCGCGCCGCCCCTTCCAGCGAAAAGGTGCGCAGATCAACCACCCCGCGTTCGCCAAGCTTGTGCAGGCTGAGCCCCAGATCGAGCATCAGCGGCAGATCGTCTTCGCCCACCTGGTAGAAGACCGGGCGCGCACCGGCGCGCCGCGCGGCATCACAAAAGGCCCAGCCCAGTTCCGGGCCGGTTTCGGGGGGGCCGACCGGCCCGCCAAGCGCAATCCACGACCGGCCATGCACGCCGTACATGATGAAGCTGCGCCCGTCGTCGGAAAACAGCAGCGACTTGTCTCCCGTCAGCGCCAGGGCCGCGTCGGGATTGGCCTGTGACGCCACAATACGCGCGGCCTGGGCCAGTTCGGCATCCGTCGGCGGGACGGGATGCAGGCGCGGGACCCGCAGCAACAGGGTCAGTGCGGCCACAGCCACCAGCAGGGCAAGCAGAAGGCCGGCGCGCAAAGCGCGGGGGACCTGCTGATCAGCGGCAAATTGCCACCACAGTTCGGACGAATAGGGCGTGCCCTTATGCGCAAAGACCAGAACGAACCCGACCGACAGAATCAGTCCGAACACCAGAACAAACCAGACCGGGGACAGCGCGCCGTGAACCAGACCGGTGCGGCGGTGGAATTCGCGCCGGAACGGCAGCAGGATCAGCATGCCGATGCCCAGAGTGATCACGCTTTCGATGTCGAAGGCATGGATCATGGCCACGACGATGCCCACCGCCATCGCGCCCAGCGTCAGCCAGTAGGCCCCAAGGCTGCGGCGCGCCACGCCCAGCGCCAGCACGATCAGAACGGCACCAAGGATGCTGGACATCAGCGCCCCGCCTTCCAGCAGCACCAGCGGAAACACGCGTTCCAGTGCCGCGCCCGCTTCGGTGGTGGACGGGATCAGCGCCGCAAAGGACATCCACAATCCAGCGCCGAAGATCATGACCGAAAGCACCACCGGTGCCATCGGGCTGATCGCCCCCAGGGTCGGGGCCATGGCCGCCATGCGCCGTCCCAGACGGAACAGGGGCTGTCGGCCGGTGGCCCTGCGCACCACCACCAGCGCCTCGTAAAGCGCAAGAACCACAAGGGCCATAAGGAAGGGCACGATGAAATAGATGATCCGGAACATCAGCAGGGCGGCTGCGGCCGTTTCGATGGGGACGGTGTCGGGCAGCGCCGCCAGCACGACCGTCTCGAACACCCCCACGCCGCCCGGGACATGGCTGATGACGCCGGCCATGGTTGCGGTGGCGAAAATGCCCACAAAGGCACTGAATCCGATGTCGCCCGCAGGCAACAGAAGATACAGCGTCATCGCCGCACAGGTGATGTCGCCCAGACTGAACAGCGCCTGTCCCAGCAGAACGGGCAGCGACGGCGCGCGCAAGGTAAAGCGCCCAAGACGCAGGCTGATGTTGTATGCCCCGGCCACCACCAGCGGCAGGGTCATGGCAAGGATCAGACCGATCGCCAGCCAGCGCATCTGGGACGCGGGAAAAGGCGCAAGCGACCCCAGAAGATCGGGATAGAGGGCCAGGGCGCCAAGCCCCACGACCGTGGCCGCAATGCCATAGGAAACAGAGACAAAGGTGGACACCGCCGCCACGTCAAAGGCATCCAGCCCCTGCCCCGAATAGATCCGGTAGCGCACCGCGCCGCCTGACACGACGCTCAGCCCGATCGTGTTGCCAAAGGCATAGGCCATCAGCCCGCCCGTCAGGGTCACCGGCAGCGGCAGCGGCTTGCCGATATAGCGCAGCCCCGACCAGTCATAGCCGACCAGAAACAGATATCCCGCCAGCGCCGAGAGTTGTGCCAGCACCAGGGTCAGGACGGGCGTGCTGCGCACCTGGGCAATCACATCCGCCAGCTTCACTTCGGCCAGAAGGTTCAGGACCGCATAAAGACCCAAGGCAAACAAGGCCATCGCCAGGGCATAGGGAAAAACCGCACGCACTGTTTGCCAGATGCCGGCGGCCCTGTCGGATAAAGGCATGATTCCCTCGGCAAGGTGTAAGCGGACGCAGCTTGCGCAGTTTTGCCGAAAGCGCGGCGGCGGGCAATCGGATGGTCGGGCAGACCGGGCAGATCACCCGGGCCGGCGCAGGCGGAACCTTTGGATCTTGCCGGTCTGGGTCTTGGGCAGCGCGGGACTGAACAGGATGCGGCGGGGATACTTGTAGGGGGCGATCACCGCTTTCACATGGGCCTGCAGCTGCGCCACAAGGGCGTCGTCCGGGGTCTGTCCCGGCACCAGAACCACATGCGCCTCGACGATCTGGCCGCGGTCACCGTCTGCGGCCCCGATGACCGCACATTCTAGGACAGCGGGATGCGCCAGAAGGGCCGCCTCGACCTCGGGTCCGGCGATATTGTAACCGGCGGAAATGATCATGTCGTCGCTGCGGGCGGCAAAGTGGAAACAGCCATCCGCGTCCTGCCAGAAACTGTCGCCGGTCAGGTTCCAGCCGTTCTGCACGTAGGCCTTCTGGCGGCTGTCGGCCAGATAGCGGCAGCCGGTCGGGCCGCGGACGGCCAGACGCCCGACATCGCCGCGCGGCAGGTCATTGCCCGCGTCATCGACGATCTTCGCCTCGTACCCTGTGACGGGCCGCCCCGTACAGGCGGGGCGGTGATCGTCAAAACGGTTGGTAATGAAGATATGCAGCATCTCGGTGGCACCGATACCGTCCAGAATGGGCTTGCCGGTGCGCCTGATCCACTCGTCATAGACCGGTGCGGGCAGGGTTTCGCCCGCGCTGACGGCGGCGCGCAGCGACGACAGGTCTGCCCCGTCCGCCATCGCTTTCAGCATGACGCGGTAGGCGGTGGGGGCGGTGAAACAGACCGTGGCGCGGTGGCGTTCGATGATCCCGATCATCTCGGGCGGTGTCGCCTGTTCCAGCAGCACCGCCGAGGCGCCAAAGCGCAGCGGAAAGATCGCAAGCCCGCCCAGGCCGAAGGTGAAGGCCAGCGGCGGCGAGCCGACAAAGACATCCCCCGGCGTAACCTGCAGCACCTCTTTGGCGTAGCCGTCCGCGATGATCAGCAGATCGCGGTGGAAATGCATCGTGGCCTTCGGCTCTCCGGTGGTGCCGCTGGTAAAGCCCAAGAGCGCCACATCGTCGCGGCCCGTGGGCGGCGGGGTAAAGCGGACCGGCTTGGACAGGGCCACCCGGTCAAGTTCGGCATCATGGTTGGCGGTGCCGTCAAAACCGACGACCCGTTTCAGCCAGGCCGAGTTCCCGGCACAGGCAACCAGGTCTTCCATCAGACGCGTGTCGCACAGGGCAAGGCTAATCTGCGCCTTGTCGATGATCTTGCCCAATTCTCCCGCGCGCAGCATCGGCATGGTATTGACCACAACCGCCCCGGCCTTGGTCGCGGCCAGCCAGCAGGCGACCATCGCCGGATTGTTGGCCGACCGGATCAGCACGCGGTTGCCCGGCCTGACGCCGTAATCCTCGACCAGGGCGTGGGCGATGCGGCTGGACCACTCCGCCAGTTCCCGGTAGGTGCGCTGCCGCCCGTTGCCGATCAGCGCGGTATGCGCGCCAAAGCCGCGCTCGACCATCCGGTCGGTCAGTTCCACCGCGGCATTCAGCCATTCGGGATAGTCAAAGCCCGCCTGCGGCAGGTCCGGCCACGCTTCGGGCGGCGGCAGGGCGGCGCGGGCGAAACCATCGATATGTCCCGTGGGTCCAAGCCGGTGCATGATGCGCTTTCCCCCGTTCAGTCTTTGCCCGCTTTGCCCGCGTGCGGGATCACCGCCGTCGCCTCGATTTCCACCTTGGCGCGGTCTTCGACCAGGGCCACGACCTGCACCAGGGCCATCGCCGGATAATGGCGCCCCAGCACCTCGCGGTAGGCGCGGCCAAGCTCCTTCAGCCGCGACAGGTAATCCTGCCTGTCGGTGACATACCAGGTCAGGCGCACGATATGTTCCGGCCCCGCCCCGCCTTCTGCCAGGACGGCGACGATGTTGCGCAGCGCCTGACGGACCTGATCGACAAAGTCATCGCTGTCAAACTGCTGATCGGCGGTCCAGCCGACCATTCCGCCGGTGAAGATCATCCGGCCTTCGGCGGCGATGCCGCTGGAATAGCCCTGGGCGGGTTTCCAGGATTTGGGGTGCAGAAACTCATGCGGCGATGTCATCGGGCGACCCCTTCCAGATGGGCGGCAAGGCGGCTGCGCAGGGCCTCCGGCCAGGCGGCGGGCCGCCCCGCCTCGACCCAGACCAGCGTCAGATGCGCCGTGATCCGCAATTCCTGCGCGCAGCGCGCTGTCAGCGTCAGGCCGACAGAGGCACCGCCGATGCGCGTGACGGCCAGCGTGAACTCCAGCCGGTCGCCCAGGCGGGACGGGGCGTGAAAATCCGTTTCCAGCCGCGCGGCCGGAACCCCCTGGCCTTCGGCCATCATCCGGGCAAAGGAATAGCCCACTTCGGCAGCGAAGAAGTTTTCGACCACCGAATTCGTCATCTCGAAGTAGCGGGGGTAAAAGACGATGCCGGCCGGATCGCAGTGGTTGAATTCGACGGGGATGCAGCGCGTGTAGCTCATGTCAGAACCGATCTGGCGATGATCAGCTTTTGGACGTCGCTGGCCCCTTCATAGATGCGCAGCGCCCGGATTTCGCGATACAGGCTTTCCACCGCGAACCCGCTGCGCACGCCATCGCCGCCATGCAGCTGCAGCGCGGTGTCGATAACCCGCTGCGCGGCTTCGGTGGCCGCCAGCTTGGCCATCGCGGCCTCGCGGCTGATGCGCGGCGCGCCGCTGTCCCTGGCCCAGGCGGCCCGGTAAACCAGCAGGGCGGCGGCATCGATATCCAGCGCCATGTCGGCGATATGGCCCTGAACCATCTGCAGCGCCGCCAGCGGCTGGCCGCCGATCCGGCGCGATTGCACGCGCGCCAGCGCCTCGTCAAAGGCGCGGCGCGCGAACCCCAGCGCCGCCGCCCCGACCGTGGGGCGGAAGACGTCCAGCACGGACATCGCAATGCGAAAGCCCGCGCCGGGCGCGCCGATCAGGGCCGTCTCGGGCAGCAGGCAGTCGGTCAGCACCAGCCGCGCCAGCGGATGCGGCGCCATGACGCCGATGCGTTCGGCCACCCGCAGCCCGGGCGTATCGGCGGGCAGGAGAAAGGCCGACAGCCCCCTGGTGCCAGGTCCCTCTCCGGTGCGCGCGATGATCACATAGACATCGGCGATCCCGCCGTTGGAGATATAGGTCTTCTCGCCGTTCAGCACCCAGCCGCCCTGCCCCCGCACCGCCGTCGTGGCCGTGCCGGCCACATCCGACCCGGACGCAGGTTCGGTCAGCGCAAAGCCTGACAGGGCGGTGCCGCTGCGGGTCCGGTCCAGCCAGCGGCGCTGATCCGGCGTGCCAAACAGGCTGACAGCCCCCATGCCCAGACCCTGCATGGCAAAGGCGAAATCGGCCAGGCCATCATGGCGCGCCAGCGTTTCGCGGGTCAGGCACAGGCTGCGCAGGTCCAGCCTTTCCCCCTGGCCCGCGCCGGTCTGGCGCAGCCAGCCATCCCGCCCCAGCAGCGCGACCAGCGATCTGCAGGCGCCATCGACATCGGAATGATCGACCGGCAGGTTCGCGGCGCACCAGGCGTCCAGCGCCAGCGCCAGTTCGCGGTGCTGCGCCTCGAAAAAGGGCCAGTCTAGAAAGCTGCGATCCGCCATGTCTATTTTCCGTTCCCAAATATCCCGGGGGTCGGGGGGCTGGCCCCCCGTCCCCGCTTCATCCGGAAGGCTGCCCTGGCCGGTGGCTGCACCATCCCCTCAGTTCCCTTCGAACACAGGCGTCTGCTTTGCCACGAAGGCGCGGTAGGCGCGTTCGAAATCCTTTGTCTGCATACAGATCGCCTGGGCCTGGGCTTCGGCCTCGATCGCCTGATCCAGGCTCATGTCCCATTCCTGCGCCAGCTGGGTCTTGGTGATGCCATGGGCAAAGGTCGGCCCGGCGGCAAGGCGCGCGGCCAGGGCCTGCGCTTCGGCCTCCAGCGCGTCGGCGGGGTGCAGCGCGTTCCAGAAGCCCCAGGCGGCACCCTCGGCGGCGGTCATGAAGCGCCCGGTGTAAAGAAGTTCGGCCGCGCGTCCCTGGCCGATCAGGCGCGGCAGCATCGCACAGGCCCCCATGTCACAGCCGGCCAGCCCGACACGGGTGAACAGAAAGGCGCATCTGGCCTGCGGTGTCGCCAGGCGCAGGTCGGCGGCCATGGCAAGGATCGCCCCCGCACCGGCGCAGATGCCCTCGACCGCCGCGATCACCGGCTTGCCGCAGGTGATCATCGCCCTGACCAGATCGCCGGTCATCCGGGTGAAGGCCAGAAGATCCGTCATCGGCAGGCCGATCAGCGGGCCGATGATCTCGTGCACATCCCCGCCGGAACAGAAATTGCCGCCGTTCGAGGCAAAGACCACAACATCGACATCGCGGGCCTGGGGCAGCTTGCGGAAGGTGTCGCGCAGTTCGGCGTAGCTGTCAAAGGTCAGCGGGTTCTTCCGCTCGGGCCGGTTCAGGCGGATCGTGGCGATGCGGTTGTCGACATGCCACAGGAAATGGTCGGGCCTCAGCCCGGCAAGCGCGGTCATGCCGCCCCTCCCATACGTTTGAGGATCTCTGTCAGGCGGTCAAGGTCTGCCTCTGACAGCCCTTTGAACAGCCGCCCGATTTCACGTTCATGCGCTTCGGCCAGACGTTCGAAGCGCGCCAGTCCCGAAGGTGTCAGCGCCACGAAGATCGTGCGCCTGTCGGCTTGCGACGGGGTCCGGCGCACAAGGCCGTCGGATTCCAGCCGGTCCACCACCGCGGTGGCATTGCCGTTCGACACCAGCAGCATCCGCGACAGTTCCGACATCGTCACCCCGTCGCGGCGGCGGTACAGCGCCGCCAGCACATCAAAGCGGGGCAGCGTGGTGTCATGGCTCGCCCGCAGGAATTCCCGCAGGCGCGATTCCGCCCCGCGCGTGACACCCAGAAGGCGGATCCACATCTTGAGGCGGCGCTTGGACAGCGGGTCCACTGCATCGGTCCCGCTCATGTCTCGCCCCCCGAAATGGCAATCGCCTGTCCGTTCACACCCTCGGACCCCGGGCCGCACAGCCAAAGGGCGGCGGCGGTAACCTCGGCCGGGGCGATGAGGCGGTTCTGCGGGTTGACGCCTTCCAGCGCGGCGCGGGCCGCCTGTGGCGTGCGGCCGGTCTTCCCGACAATGACGCCAATGCTGCGGTCGGTCATCTCGGTATCAAGAAAGCCGGGACAAAGCGCGTTGACGGTGACGGGGCGCCTGGCAATTTCCAGCGCCAGGCAGCGCGTCAGGCCGATGACACCATGTTTGGCAGCGGCATAGGGCGCGATCCTGGCATAGCCCTTCAGCCCAGCGGTCGAGGCCATGCAAATCAGCCGCCCCCAGCCGGGCATCTGGTTCAGCCCGTCGCGCAGGGTCAGAAAGGTGCCGGTCAGGTTGACGGCCAGCATGGCGTTCCACTGATCCAGCGTGGTGCGGCCAAAGGGGGCGGAATCCGCAGCCCCCGCATTGGCGATGACGATGTCGCAGGGGCCGGCGGCGGCAAACATGGCCCGCACGCCGGCCTCATCGGTCACATCGGCCTGAACGGTGCGCAGACCTGGATAAAGGGCGGCGACGCGGGCCAGCGCCTCGGCCCGGCGTCCGGCGATCACCACCTCGGCCCCGGCCCCGGCAAAGCCGCGCGCAAGATCGGCCCCGGCACCAGAGCCGCCGCCGGTAATCAGCACGCGCTTGCCGTGAAGGGTCATGCCCGGATCGCCTCTTGCGCGCGCCCGGCCAGACGGCGGGCCTGTTCGGCACCGGGCAGGTAGGGCAGCGGCCAGTCCGTACCGCTGTCGCCCAGTTGGATGGCAGCGTGCAGCGTCCAGTAGGGGTCGGCAAGATGCGGGCGGGCCAGGCAGACAAGGTCGGCCCGGCCCGCCAGAAGAATGGAATTCACATGGTCAGGCTCGGTGATATTGCCCACCGCCATGGTCGCCAGACCCGCCTCGTTGCGGATGCGGTCGGAAAACGGGGTCTGGAACATCCGGCCATAGACGGGCCTCGCGTCAAGGCTGGTCTGTCCGGCAGAGACATCGATGATATCGGCCCCGGCGGCGGCGAACATCTGCGCAATCTGCACCGCTTCGGACGGCGTCACCCCGTCGTCCCCCGTCCAGTCCGTGGCCGAGATGCGCACCGACATCGGCTTTTCCGCAGGCCAGGCGGCACGCATTGCGCGAAACACCTCCAGCGGAAAGCGCATGCGGTTGTCCAGCGGCCCGCCGTAGTCATCGCCGCGAATGTTCGATTTTGGCGAGATGAACGACGAAATCAGATAGCCATGTGCGGCGTGAAGTTCGATCATGTCAAAACCGGCCCGCGCGGCCATCTGCGTCGCGGACACGAATTGCGCCGTCACCATATCCATATCCGCCCGGTCCATGGCCTTTGGCACCTGATTGCGCGGCCCCCAGGGCAGGGCCGAGGCGGACATGACCGGCCAGTTGCCGTGATCCAGCGGCGCGTTGTCTTCTTCCCAGCCCAGCCGGGTGGACCCCTTGCGTCCCGAATGACCGATCTGGCAGCACAGCCTGGCCCCGGTTTCGGCATGGGCGAAGGCCACGATCCGCGCCCAGGCCGCTTCATGTTCGGGCGCGTACAGGCCAGGGCAGCCGGGGGTGATGCGCCCTTCGGGCGATACGCAGGTCATCTCGGTAAAGACAAGCCCTGCCCCGCCCTTGGCGCGTTCGGCATAATGGACGAAATGCCAGTCGGTCGGGCAGCCACCTGTGGCGCGGTACTGGGCCATGGGCGAGACGACGATGCGGTTTTGCAAGGTCATGTCGCGCAGCCGAAAGGGGGCGAACATCGGCGCACGGCCCTTTTGCCCGCCCGCCCGTTCCTGAAACCAGTCCTCGGCGGCGCGCAACCAGGCAGGATCGCGCAGGCGCAGGTTTTCATGGCTGATCCGCTGGCTGCGGGTCAGCAGGGAATAGGCGAACTGGATGGGCGGCATGTCGAGGTACCGCTCGACCTGTTCAAACCATTCCAGCGAATTGCGCGCCGCCGATTGCAGGCGCAGCACCTCGACCCGGCGTTCGGCCTGATAGCGCCGGAAGGCAGCTTCCATCGTGGGTTCCGAATGCAGATATTCGGCCAATGCGATGGCGGAATCAAACGCAAGGCGAGAGCCGGAGCCGATCGAGAAATGCCCCGTCGCCGCCGCATCGCCCATCAGCACGACGTTTTCGTGGTACCAGGTTTCGCAGATCACCCGGGGAAAATTCATCCACACGGCAGAGCCGCGCAGATGGGCCGCGTTGGACATCAGCGCGTGACCGCCCAGATGGGCCGCGAAGATCCGTTCGCAGGTGGCGACCGTTTCTTCCTTTTCCATCTGCGCAAAGCCCCAGCGATCCCAGGTGTCCTGCGAGCATTCCACGATAAAGGTCGCGGTGGTGTCATCGAACTGATAGGCATGGGCCCAGACCCAGCCATGTTCGGTCTTCTCGAAGATGAAGGTGAAGGCATCATCGAACTTCTGATGCGTGCCCAGCCAGACGAATTTGCACAGGCGCATGTCGATGTCCGGCCTGAACACATCGGCATATTCGCGGCGCACCGCCGAATTGATGCCATCGCAGGCGACGACAAGGTCATATTCACCCCGGTAATCTTCCGCCGTCCTGAATTCGGTTTCAAAGCGCAGGTCCACACCCAGTTCCCGCGCCCGGGCCTGCAGCAGCATCAGGATGCGTTTGCGCCCGATGCCGGCAAAGCCATGCCCGCCCGAAACCGAACGCACGCCATTGTGCACCACCGCAATATCGTCCCAATAGGCAAAATTCGCCTTTATCGCCGCCGTGCTGACCGGATCGTTGCGGGCCATGTTGGACAGGGCATCATCAGACAGCACCACCCCCCAGCCGAAGGTGTCATTTGCCTTGTTGCGCTCCAGCACGGTGATCCGGTGCGACGGATCCCGCAGCTTCATCGAAATTGCGAAATAAAGTCCGGCGGGGCCGCCCCCAAGGCAAAGAACCTTCACGTTTCGATCCTTTCCGGTGCAAGACATCGCGAAGGGTGCCATCAGGATCAAACCATTTCAAGCTTGAAATTTCAGACTTGAAGTTTTCTGTCCGTCACGCATTGTGCCCATGCAGGCAGGGGGTGGGACAGCATGGCGGAACGGCCCGTGATCGGCGTTGTGGGTCTGGGCACAATGGGCCTTGGCATTGCACAGGTGTTTGCGCAGGCCGGATTTCCGGTTCTGGCGACGGATGCGTCAGAGGCTGTGCGCGGCACGGCGGCGTTGCGCCTTGCCGGGGCGCTTGAAGCCCGCGTTGCGGCCGGCAAACTGACCCTGGCCGAACGGGATGCCGCATGTGACCGGGTGCAGGTCGTCGGGTCGGTCAGCGGCCTTGCGGCCGCCGGCCTGGTTATCGAGGCGATTGCCGAACGTCCCGAGGCAAAGCGCGCCCTCTTTGCCACGCTGGAAGGTGTCGTGGGGCCGGATGCGGTTCTGGCCACGAATACCTCGTCCCTGTCGGTTGCGGCCCTGGCACAGGGGCTGGCGCATCCAGGACGGGTTCTGGGCCTGCATTTCTTCAATCCCGCCCCGGCGATGCGGCTGGTGGAACTGATCGCCCCGCGGGGCTGCGATCGGGCATCGGTTGATCTGGCCCGGCGCAGCGCCGAGGCAGCCGGAAAAACCGTGATCCCCTGTGCGGACAGGCCCGGTTTCATCGTGAACCGCTGTGCCAGGCCGTTCTATGGCGAGGCGCTGGCCCTGCTGGAAGAAGGCCGCCCGGCGGCAGAGATTGACGCGGCAATGCTGTCGGCGGGCTACAGGATCGGGCCTTTCGCACTGATCGACCTGATCGGGGCGGACATCAACCTTGCCGCGACCGAAAGCCTGTCGGCAGCGATGGGCGGGCACCCGCGCTACCATGTCTTCCAGGCGCTGCGCGCGCAGGTGGCGCGGGGTGACCTGGGCCGCAAGACCGGGCGCGGCTTTGTTTTTCCGGCAGAAGCGGGCACCCCGCCGGCCGATGCCGACGCGATCATCCTGCGGATCGAGGCGGTGCTGGCCAACGAGGCCGCCTGGCTGCTGGCGGAAGGCGGCACAACGGCCGAAGGCATCAATCAGGCGATGATGCTGGGGCTGAACTTTCCGCGCGGGCCGCTGGACGGCTTGCACCGCCACGGGCCCGCGCGCATTCTTGACACGCTGGCGAAGCTCGAGGCGCAGGCCCCGCCCCACCTTGCGGGGCGGTACGTGCCATCGCCCGCCCTTTCGGAGGCGACATGACCGACGTTTTCCTTTGCGCCATGCGCCGCACGCCCATCGGGCGGTATGGCGGGGCCCTGGCGATGGTGCGCCCCGACGACATGGCGGCGCATGTGATTGACGGGCTGCTGGACCTGCATCCGGGGCTGGCGGTGGATGAGGTGATCTTCGGCTGTGCCAATCAGGCGGGCGAGGACAACCGCAACGTCGCGCGCATGGCCGTGCTGCTGTCGCGCCTTGGGCCAGAGGTTCCGGCGCTGACGGTGAACCGGCTTTGTGCCAGCGGGCTGGATGCGGTCATTCTGGGCGCGCGGGCGGTGCGCGACGGGGCCGGGGTGGTGATTGCGGGGGGTGTGGAAAGCATGACCCGCGCACCGTTGGTAATGGGCAAGGCGGAAACCGCCTTTGCGCGGCAGGCGGAAGTTTACGACACAACCATCGGCTGGCGCTTTGTCAATGACCGCATCGCAGCCGCCTATGGGACCGAGTCGATGCCCGAGACGGCCGAGAACGTGGCAGCCGAACATGGCATTTCCCGCACCGATCAGGATGCCTGTGCGCTGCGCAGCCAGCAGCGTTACGACGCGGGCTGGCACGCGGCAGACATCCTGCCGGTCACGGTTCCGGCCCGCAGGGGGCAACCCGAAACCGTAACGCGGGACGAGCATCCGCGCGCCACATCGGCCGATGCGCTGGCGGCCCTGCCCGCGCCCTTCCGCAAGGGCGGGACTGTGACGGCAGGCAATGCCGCCGGGATCAACGACGGGGCGGCGGCGGTCCTTCTGGCCGGTGCCGGGGCCGTCCGGCGATACGGTTTGCAGCCGCTGGCCCGGCTGGGCCTGGCGGCATCCGCCGGGGTTGCGCCGCGCGTCATGGGTCTGGGGCCGCTGGCGGCGCTGGACCGGCTGCGGCAGCGCAATGGCCTGACGGCGGCAGACTATGACGTGATCGAGCTGAACGAGGCTTTCGCGGCCCAGGTGCTGGCCTGCACGCGCGGCTGGGGGCTGCCCGATGACGCACCTTGGGTGAACGCAAAGGGCGGCGGCATTGCCATGGGTCATCCGCTGGGCATGTCCGGCGCGCGCATCGCGGGGGCAGCGGCCCGGCGGCTGGCGGAAACCGGCGGGCGGGCGGCACTGGTCACGCTGTGCGTCGGCGTGGGGCAAGGCGTGGCGCTGGCGCTGCACGCCGCATGACATATCCGGAAACCACCATGATATCAGATGCCTCTGGCTACTTCCTTTATCATTCCATCGGGCAATATCCCGGCAAGGCACAGGCCATGGCCCAGGCCATGGCGAAATTCGCACAGGTCTGGGGTGCCCCGGATGATGCGCAATGGGGCTATGCCCTTGGCACCCGCGCGCGCTTTGTGGAGCGCTGGCGCGCGATCATCGGCGCGCCCGAAGGCACGGTCACGACCTGCGAGAATGTGACGCAAGGATTGCACATGCTGGTCACCGCCCTGCCGCAGGGCTTCCTGCGCGGCAGGCGCGTGCTGGTTGCGGGCGACTGCTTTCCCTCAAATCACTTTCTGCTGACGGGGCTGCAGGACCGGCTGGGTTTCACGCTGGACACGGTGCCCCTGCGGCAGGGGGCCCCTTGGGTCGAGGATGAGGATTTCGCGGCAGCCTGGGGGCTGGACGTGGGGCTGGCGCTGATCACCTGGGTCAGCTCCACCTCGTCCCACCGCGCGGATCTGGGCGCGCTGGTGGCCCATGGGCGGGCCATGGGATCGCTGATCGGGGTGGATATCACCCAGGCGGCGGGGCTTTTGCCGTTCAGCGTCGCGGACCCAGCGGTGGATTTCACCCTGTCCACCAGCCTGAAATGGATGTGCGGCACGCCAGGGGCCGGCATCCTGCAGGTGGCCCCCGACCTGACCGCCGAATGCCGGCCCGAACTGCGCGGCTGGTTCAGCCAGGATAACCCGTTTTCCTGGGATCTGGACAAATTCGCCTATGCGCCCGACATCCGGCGCTTTGACAACGGCACGCCCGGCGTCATGGCTGCCGCCGCCTCGCTGCCCGCGCTGGACTGGCATGCCGGGCAGGACATCGCCGCGATGGCCGCCCATAACCGGGCGCTGACGGCGCGGCTGATCGCGGCAGCGGATGACATCGGGCTGGCCCTGGCAACCCCCCGGCCCGAGGCGCAGCGCGGCGGCAGCGTCATGCTGCGGCTGGCCGATGTCGGCCGGGCGCAGGCCGTGCTGGCGGGGCTGCGGACACGCGGGCTGCATGCCGATGCGCGGGGGGCGGTGCTGCGCCTGTCGCCGGGGACGGTGACGACCGAAGACGGGACAACGGCACTGATCGCGGCGCTGGAAGACCTGGCCCGCTAGGGTCAGGGCGGTGTCCGCCGATTACAGGAAGCTGCGGATCGTGGCCAGGGCACCGTCCAGCGCCTTGCCCTCTTCGTCCTTCAGCGCCGCCTCGCGCAGGCGGCGGGCCCAGTCGGCGGCGTCTTCGCGCCCGGCAACAAGGGCGATGCCCGCCAGCACGCGGTCGAACTTTGACTGGCCGCGCGCATGGGTGTCCGAGTAGCCCTTGATCAGGCGGCGGCAGCGGATAACCTCGACCGCCAGATCATAATCGGTCGCCAGACAGTCCAGTGCCGTGGCCAGCCAGCGGTCCAGATGGGCGCGTTCCTGGCTGTGGCGCAGCGTGCGGCGGCGGTAGCCGCGCAGCGCACCCAGGGCGTGCAGCATCAGAAAGGCGGGCAGCGTATCGCTGCGCAGGCGGCGGCCCTTGCCGAACCAGCGGTCAAGCCGGGCCATCCATTTCGGGCTGGCTTCAACCCTTGCCCCAAGGCGGGCAGGCAGCATCCCGGCGATTTCCTGCGCGCGGGGGTGCATGAATTCGGTCACCCGGACCAAATTGGCGTCGGTGGCACCCATTTCGGAGGTGATCCGGCGAAAGCGCGCGCCCTGCGTCTTGAGGTCGGCCACACGGATCACATCGTCATAGGCCATGGCATTGGCGATGTATTTCGCGGCCTCGCGCGTCAGCGCATGGCCCTTGTCGGCGCGGTCCTGCGGCAGAAGGGATGCAAGGCGGTCCAGGTATTCAGCGCCATAGGCAAGGTCCTGAAACGCAACCACCTTGCTGAGACCGGCATGGGCCATGTCCTGCACCGGGGCGGGAAATGCGGCGATACGGGCCGTCAACGCGCGCCACCCGGCAATCAAGGGTTCGGGACCGGTCGGCTGCGGCGCGACGGTGGGGGCTGTTGCGGCAGCGGGCGCATCCGGCGGTGCGGGTCCGGCCTGCGCGGCGGCAAAGGCGGCGGCAAAGGCCCGGAGCGACCCCTCTACCCCCTTGCCCGAGGCGCGGATGGCACCTTCGAAGGCCGCACGGGGAAAGGGCAGCACCCCTGCCCCGGCAAGGGCGCCGAACAGGCTGGCAGAGATCACCGAGCCTGCGTCGATGGCGATGCGGTCAAAGTCGGCGGCGATAAGGTGGCGGGCCGCGATCCCCGCCGCTGCCAGCGCCTCATCCGTGCTGGCAATCCCGTCGCCCGGCACCGATTTTTCCGAAACGGCTAGCACGCGATGGGTCGAGGTGATCAGTACCGTACGGTCCGGCGTGACAAAGCCGCGCAGAATGGCGCGGCCCGCCTCCATCATTTCGGCGGCAATCAGGATATCCACATCCCCCGCCGCCGGCAGCAGCGAGAACACCGGGGGGCGGCCCGTGCCGGGGCACATCTCGATATAGTAGATCGTGGCACCGGTGCGCTGCGCCACCCCGGCGACCGAGGTGGCCTGGCAGGCGAACCCGCAGGCGCGGGCCACATCCTCGATCCACGAGGCAAGCACGCCACCGCCCTGCCCGCCCACGGCCATCACCGCCAGCTTGATGATGCCGCCCAGCGCGGGGTCCGGCACGCGCGGCGACAGGGCGGGATGGGCCGTCATGCCGCCCCGCCGAAATCAAGGCGGCGGGCCTGACGGCGCGCCTGGAGCCAGCCGATGACGCGCGCCCGGAAGGCGGCGCGGCGGCGTTCCCACGGCGTGGGGTTATGCACCACGTCGGCACGGTAGAAGGACGGGCACAGCACGGCGGCATCGGCCACTTCGCCGCAGTTGCCGCAGCCGACACAGCTTTGGTCGATGCTGGCCACGGGATCGTCGCGCAGCGGGTCATCCAGCCGTTTGAGGCCCAGCGACGGGCAGCCCGACAGGCGGATGCAGGCATGATCGCCGGTACAGATCGCCTCGTCCACGCCAAAGCGGGGTGCTTCAACCCGGCGTCCGTCGCGGATCGCCTGCTGGCGCAGCGGCTTTTCACGGCGCTGGCGGTTCAGCATGCATTCAGAGGAGGCGACGATCACCTTCGGCCCGGGCTCTTTAGTGGTCAGCGCCTCGGCCAGCAGATCGCGCAGCCCGCCCACGTCATAGGTGTTCGTCACTTCGCGCACCCAGCCCACCCCAATGCCCTTGACGGCGCGCGAGATGGGGTGCCCGGTCGCCTTCGTCGCATTTCTGGCGCGCGATGACATCAGGTCCTGTCCGCCGGTCGCTGCGGAATAGTAATTGTCCACCACCACCGCCAGGCCGTCGGATTTGTTGAAGACCATGTTGGTGAAGGACGACGACAGGCCGTTATGCCAGAACCCGCCGTCGCCGATGATGGAAATGGGCCGCCGTTCGCCGCCGCCGTCAAAGGCGCCGTTGGCGGCAGGGCCAAGGCCGTAGCCCATGGTGGCCCCGCCAACTTCGAAGGGGGGCAGCGCGCCGAACAGGTGACAGCCGATGTCGGCACTGATCTGGTGCTGGCCCAGGTCCTTCTGCACCAGCTTCAGCGCGGCAAAGATCGGGCGTTCCGGGCAGCCGGTGCAAAAGCCCGGCGGGCGGACCGGCACGGTTTTCGACAGGTCCGGAATGGCTGGCGCATCCTGGTTCGGGGCGCGCACCTGCGCGGGCAGAAGATGGGGGGCCGCCTGTTTCAGGAAGGCCGTCACACCGTCGAGCAGGACCTGCCCCGTATACTCGCCCGCCATCGGCAGCATGTCCTTGCCATGCAGCCGCACCTTGCTTTGCGCGCGATAGAGGAAGGTGGACAGGCTTTGCTCGATGAATTCCGGCTGGCCTTCCTCGACCACAAGGAGCGAGTCCTTGCCCTTGGCAAATTCCAGGAATTCCGAGGATACCAGCGGGTAGGTCACGTTCAGGACGTAAAGCGGCACCTGCGTTTCGCCGTAGATGTCTGCAAGCCCGAGGCGTTGCAGGGCGCGCACAACCCCGTTGTACATGCCGCCCTGCACAACGATGCCCACGGGGGCCTGCTGCGGGCCGAACCGTTCGTTCAGCTTGTGGTCCAGCACATAGCGCTCTGCCGCGGGCCAGCGGTTCCTTACCTTGTCCTGTTCATGGACATAGGACATCGGCGGCAGGACGACGCGGGCGAAATCGCTGCGCGGGGCTGACAGCGCCTCGCGCACCGACAGGGCGGGGCGCCGGTTGTCGCGGGTGGTGAAGGTGCCCGTCACATGGCAGGACCGGATGCGCACCATCAGCATGACGGGGGAATTCGACGCCTCGGACAGGGCAAAGCCATGGTCCACCGCCCTGACGATGGAGGGCAGGTTGGGGCGCGGGTCCAGCAGCCAGAACTGGGATTTCATCGCAAAGGCGTGGCTGCGTTCCTGCATGATGGAACTGCCTTCGCCGTAATCCTCGCCCAGGATGATCAGCGCCCCGCCGGTAACGCCGGAAGACGACAGGTTCGCCAGCGCATCCGAGGCAACATTGACGCCGACCGGCCCCTTGAAGGTCACCGCCCCCCGGATCGGGTAATGCACCGATGCCGCCAGCATGGCGGCTGCCGCCGCCTCGTTCGCGTTCGCCTCGAACCGCACGCCAAGCTCTGCCAGCAGGTCCTGCGCATCGGCCAGCACATCCATAAGGTGGCTGATCGGCGCGCCCTGATAGCCGCCGACATAGCCGACACCGTTTTCCAAAAGGGCCTTGGTCAGCGCCAGAATGCCTTCGCCGGTAAAGGTTTCCCCCGCCCCGAGACGCAGGTCTTCGACTTCTGCCCTGAACGACCGTTCCGCCATGCCCGCCCCTTTCAGAAATCGTGTTTACGGATATTGCCCAGCATCTTCTGCAGCGTGGCAACGAAGGCGCGATGCTCGTCTTCGGGAATGCCCTGAAACATCCGGGCATAGGCGGCGGCCATCTGTGGCCACATCGCCTCGAATGCGGCGCGACCGGCTGCGGTGATGTGAACGCGGGTCGCGCGGCTGTCGCCGGAATCGGTTTCGCGCTGGATCAGGCCCTCGCCTGACAGTTGATCGAGGGCGCGCGACAGGGTGGACTGTTCAACCACGGCATAGACCGCCAGTTCCCGGATCAACGGCGCGTCGATCACCGAAAGAACCGCCAGCGCCCGCATCTTCGGCGTGGTCAGCCCAAGTCCGGCCATATCCGCCCGCAGGCTGGCGTTGTAGCGGCCCATGATGCGGTTCATCAGATAGGGCGCGAAATTGCCCAGGCCGATCTCGGCCAGTCCCGGCAGGCCCGTGATGCGGCGCTGATCCGTCATGCGCCCAGCGCCTTTGCCGCCAGATAGCCCGACCCGCCGCCCAGACCCGGGCCGGGATGGGTCGACGCCCCGATATGGCGCAGCCCGCGCAGGGCGAAAGTGCCGTTCGCTGAATGGGCGAAGGGCCGCCAGACAAAGAACTGGTCGATGGAACAGGCCCCGCCATAGGGATCGCCGCCGACAAGGTTCACGTTCATCGCCGCCAGATCGACGGGCGAAAAGGCACGCCGCGCCAGCCTGATGCGGTCAAGGCCCCTGATATGGCGTGACAGGATGCGCTCGATCCGGTCGGCAAAGGCCTCTCGCGTGGCGTCGGTCCAGTCAGGGGTGGTTTCGATCTCGTCCGCCGCATCGCCCTTGATCACGCGGGGCGCATCGGGAATCTGCAGCCAGAGCACCGCCTTGCCGTCGGGCGCGCGGGTGGGGTCCAGACGGTGGGGCTGGCCCACGCAGATCGTCGGCGTGACGGGCAGCAGGCCGCGTTCCGCCTCGTTGGCGGATTTTGACACGCTGTCGATCCCGTCAGCCAGGTGGATCAGCGCGACATCGCCCAGACCGGGCGTCAGCCAGTCCGGGGCGCGGTCCAGCGCATAGTGCACCTGGAAGTTGCCGCGCCCGTGGCGGAAGGCGGCGGCTGCGGCACGGTCTTCGGGCAGATTGACGTCCCGCAGCAGCCGCGACATCAGCTGGCCGGGTGCCACCGAGGCAAGCACGGATTTCGCCGCAATGGTTTCACCGCCCGCAAGCACCACGCCCGTCACGTGCCCGTCGCGCTGCGTGATCCGGTCCACATCCGCATGGGTGCGAACCTGGCCACCCTGCGCCTCGATCAGGCGGCGGAAGGCGGCGGCGGCCTGCCCTGCCCCGCCCTTGACCACGGGCGCGCCCGCAGCCTCCAGCGCAAAGGCGATGACCCGGCCCATCTTGCCGGAATAGGCGCTTTCCGGGGTCAGCCCGGTATGCAGAACCCACGGCGCCCACAGCGCCTGGGCCAGCGGACTGTGATAGGTTTCCAGCCAGCCGCGCGCCGGGGCCAGCGCGGCCCCGAACCACGCAAACAGCCCGCGCGCCCCGCGCCGGCGCATCTGGCCCAAAAGCAGCTTCGCCGTGCCCCAGGACCAAAGCGACCCGCCCAGCAGCGCGAACAGAAACGGCGCTTCCGCCTCGATCGCGCCGACATCGGCGGCGTGCCTGTCGCCATCGCCCACAGCCAGCGCGTTCAGCGCCGCCACGTTGCGCGCCCGGTCGGTTGTCAGCACAAGGGCCGATCCGTCCGGGCGCAACACGGCAGTCGGCTGTGCCGTATGGCAGAACTCCAGCCCATGACGGGCCAGGTCTTCGGCCAGCGCCGCATAAGCGGGCGAGGTCAGGAACAGAACAAAAGTGGCCGCCATCACATCATGGTGGAAGCCGGGCAGGGTCACCTCTTGGGTGACCATGCAGCCGCCGATCCGGTCTTCGCGTTCCAGCACCAGCACGCGGTCGCCCTTGCGGGCCAGCAGCGCCGCTGCAACCAGCGCGTTGATGCCGGACCCGATGATGACGTGATCGACGGCCACCTGTCAGCCCTTCGCAACCAGCGCCAGCGCCCGGATCGGAGAGCCTGTGCCGCGTTCGATCTTCAGCGGGGCCGCAAACAGGATCGCCCCCTTGGGCGGCAGCTTGTCCAGGTTGGCCAGGCTTGCCAGACCATAGCGGTTGGCCTTGTGCAGAAGGTTGTGCGCCGGGAAGGGCGGGGTCATGCCGCCGGCCTGCCCCGCATCGGTGCCGATGCACTGGCTGCCCCAGCCGACAATCCCCTTGCCGATCAGATACTCGATCACCTCGGCGGTCGGCCCCGGGGTATGGGGGCCGGTCTCGTCGGCATTCAGGAACAGGGCTTCGTCATGCGCGCGCCTGTCCCAGTCAGACCGCAGCACCACCCATTCGCCGGCATTGATCGCGCCGTGTCTGGCTTCCCAGGCCTTCACATGGTCGATGGTCAGCAGGAAATCGGGGTTGGCGGCACAGTCGGCGGCGAAATCCAGCACGTTGACCGGGGCCACAAGCCGCTGCACCGGCAGCGTGTCGGTATAGCCATCGGCATAGTCCCTGCCGGTGATCCAGTGGTGCGGCGCATCGAAATGGGTGCCGGAATGCTCGCCAAGCTTCAGCCAGTTCCAGGCCCAGAACGGACCGTTCTGATCGTATGCGCTGATCGGATGGATCTCGATCTTCGGCGTGTCTTTGGCGAAATCGGGGGGAAGTTTCAAAAGCGGCGTATTCGGGCCAAGCGTGCCCGAGCAATCCACCACCTCGACCCTGCCCGACAGAAGCATCGCGCCAAGGCTTTCAAGAACATTCGCTGAGGTCATCACACTCTCCCTGATCTGTCCGGGTCTGCGGCCCGGTGCGTGAATCATGCTAGACAGAATTAAATGCATTTGCAAATATCCCGGCATCAACAGCGGTAGGGCGGAATGACCGGGGCCTATGACGCGATCCTGATCGGGGCGGGCCACAACACGCTTGCCGCAGCGCTGCATCTGTCTGCCAGGGGGTGGCGTGTAGGGGTCTTTGAACAGGCCCCAGAGGCGGGCGGCGCGGTCAAGACCGGCGCCTATACCCTGCCCGGTTTCCGGCATGACTGGGCGGCGATGAACCTGTCGCTTTTCGCGGGATCGCCGTTTTTCAAGACCTATGGTGGGGAACTGATGCGGCACGGCCTGGAATTCGTGCCGGTGTCCGCCCCCTTCGCCTCGGTCTTTGCGGACGGAAGCTGGCTGGGGGTGACCACCGATCCGGCGGAAACCGGGGCGCGGCTGGCGACAGCCTCGGCCGCCGATGCCGAAACCTGGGGGCGGCTGGTTGCGGCCTTTGCGGGCGAGGCCCCGCATCTGTTCGGGCTTCTGGGCAGCCCGATGCAGAAGCGTGCGCTTGGACTGTTCATGCTCAAAACGCTGCGCGCCAAGGGCCTGGGCGGCACGCTTGATTTCGTCCGTTTCCTGCTGTCATCCCCGCGCGGCTGGCTGACCGAGACGTTCGAGGATGACAGGGTGCGCGCCTTGCTGGCCGCCTGGGGGATGCATCTGGATTTTGCGCCCGATGTCGCGGGCGGGGCGATGTTTCCGTATCTGGAGGGGATGGCGAACCAAAGCTTCGGCATGGTGCTGGGCAAGGGCGGGGCGGATACGGTCATCCGGGCCCTGGTGGCCGCCGTCACCGCGCGGGGCGGCACGGTGGAATGCAACGCGCCGGTGGTGCGGATCGTCCATTCGGGCGGGCGGGCCACGGGGGTTGAACTGGCCGACGGGCGGCGGATGACGGCCGCGCGCGCCGTGATTGCCGGGGTGGCCCCGCGCGCGCTGGCGCGGCTGACGGGGCCGACCGGCGAGGACCGGTTTGACGAAGGCATGGCAAGGTTCAGCCATGCGCCCGGCACCATGATGATCCATCTGGCGATGGCGGGGCTGCCCGACTGGGCGGCGGGGCCGGCGCTGCAACGCTTTGCCTATGTCCATCTTGCCCCGTCGATGGACCAGATGGCGCGGACCTATGCCCAGGCCAGGGCAGGCCTGCTGCCGGACGAGCCGGTTGTCGTGGTGGGTCAGCCGACCGTGGCCGATCCGTCGCGCGCGCCGCAAGGCAAACATGTGCTGTGGCTGCAGGTCCGCATGGTGCCGGGCACGATCCGCGGCGATGCGGCGGGGGTGATCGGGGCCAGGGACTGGGCCGAAGCCGCCGGGCCATTTGCCGACCGGGCGCTGGCGCTGCTGGAACGTCATGCGCCGGGCACGCGCACCAGGATTCTGGGCCAGCGCATTGTCACCCCGGCGGAGCTGGAGGCGGAGAATCCGAATCTGGTCGGGGGCGATCAGATCTGCGGCAGCCACCATCTGACGCAGCATTTCCTGTTTCGCCCGTTGCGGGGGCGGGCAGATGGCTCTACCCCGATCCGGGGCCTGCACCTGACCGGTGCCGCCGTGTGGCCGGGGGCCGGAACCGGTGCCGGACCCGGCTTTCTTCTTGCCCGCAAGCTGGCGGGCGTGTGACCATGCGAACAAGAAACTTCAACAGGGATATCATCATGAACCTGAACCGCCGCAGCCTGCTGCAACTTTCTGCCGCTTCTGTCGCCCTGGGGGTGGCGGGCCTGCCCGCCCGCGCCCAGGCGATTGACGAGCTGGTCATCGCCTATAACGTCCCGCTGCCCGGCTGGGACCCGACCGTTGGCCCCAGCGCCGTCAACCCGACCATCCAGGGCATCTACCAGTCGGTCTTCGACATGTTCATCGCCCAGAACCCCGACCTGAGCTTTGCGCCGGGGCTGATCACCGAATGGGGCTGGAACGAGGACCGGACAAAGATCAGCATGACCGTGCGCGAGGGCGTCACCTGGCATGACGGATCGCCCTTCACCCCCGAAGATGTGGTCTGGTCGCTGGAACGCGCCGCCAACCCCGACACGGGCAACCCCATCCAGTTCGTCTGGTCCACGATCGGCAATTTCAGCATCGACGGCAACACCATCACCGCCGACGTGCTGCGCTTTGACCCGACGCTGTTCAAATGGATGAGCTTCCTCACCGGCTATGTCCTGCCCAAGGCCTATTACGAAAAGGTCGGCGCCGAAGGGTTTGAGGCCGCCCCCGTCGGCACCGGCCCCTATATGGTCGAGAAGTTCGAACGCAACGCCTTTGTCCGGCTGAAGGCCAACCCGGCCTATTGGGGCGGCAAGCCCGAGTTCGAAACGGTGACCATCAAATTCGTGACCGATGCGGCATCGCGCGTGGCCGAGATCGAAAGCGGCAACGCCCATGTCACGCTGGAAATGCCCTATGAGGAATATGACCGGCTGAAGGCGGGCGGCACGCTGACCGGCACGGCTGTTCCGATTTCGGACATCGGCATGATCTTTCTGAACGACATCGAGGTGATGACCGACCCGAACGTGCGCATGGCCGCTGCCCTGGCCATCGACAAGCAGCTGATCGTGGACCGGCTGCTGTCGGGCTACGGCGTGCCGATCGACACGCTGCAAACACCGCAATACGCGGCCTTCGATCCCTCGATCAAGGTGCCCCACAACGAGGCGAAGGCCATCGAACTGCTGGCGGCATCGGGGTACAGCCCCGACAACCCGGTCAAGTTCAAGATCCAGACCACCAGGGGCTTCAAGCCCAAGGACTACGAGATGATCCAGGCCATCGTCGGCCTGTGGCGCAAGGTCGGCATCGAGGCCGAGATCGAGGTCTACGAGATCGCCAAGCATTTTGAGTTGCGCGGGGCGGATCAGCTGGCCCCTGCGGCCTTCTACAACTGGGGAAATGCGGTGGGCGACCCCACCACATCAACCGGGTTTGCGATGTTCGGCCCCTCGCCGCATTCGGTCTGGGACGGCGAAGACCTGATCAACATGATCGGCCCGCTTTGGGGCGAGGCGGACGAGGCAAAACGGATCGAAGGCTGGAAGGCGGTGGACAGATACATCGCCGACAACGCGCTGGTCATTCCGCTGATCCAGTATGTTCAGCCGATCCTTGCAGCCCCCGGCGTGGCGGTGACGCCGCATGCCTCGGGCGCGCTGCTGCCCGCGCTGATGAAACGGTCCTGAGCGTGACGGGGGCCGTCCCGAGGCGGACGGCCCCTGCCCTGTGATGCAGCTCTTCCGCGCCGTCATCCTGCGTTTGCTGACCACGGCGGTCACGCTGTCCGGCGTGGCGGTGATCGTCTTTGTCGTGATCCGCGTCGTGCCGGGCAACCCGATTGCGATGATGCTGCCCCCCGGTGCCACGGATGAGGACGTGGCCCGGCTGACGGCACTGTACGGGTTGGACAAATCGATCTTCCGGCAGTTCCTGATCTGGGCGGGCGGCGTGCTGCAGGGCGATTTCGGCACCTCGATCACCACGCGCCAGCCGGTCCTGGGGCTGGTGCTGGGCCGTCTTCCGGCGACGCTGGAGCTGTCGGTCATGGCGCTGGTCATCGCCACGGTCATCGGCGGCTTCGCCGCCCTGACCGGCACAAGGCTGCGCGGCACCCGCAGCGAGGCCGCCATCGACGTGGCCAATGGCATGGCCCTGTCGGTGCCCGATTTTCTGTGGGGGCTGGTGCTGATCCTGCTGTTCGGGGTGCTTTGGCCGGTGTTCCATATCTCGGGCCGGGTGACCCCGTCGATAGACCTGCCCTTCACCACCAACTTCTACCTGATCGAAAGCCTGGTCCGGCTGCGTCCCGATCTGTGGTGGGACATCGTTTCGCACATGCTGCTGCCCGCTTTGGCGCTGGCGATTCCGCTGGCGGCGATCATCGGGCAAGTGCTGAAGCAGTCGCTGAAGGAAACCATGCATCTTGACTATGTCACGCTGAGCCGCACCAAAGGCTATAGCGAAACCCATGTCATCACCCGCGAGGCGCTGCCGAACGCGGTCCTGCCCGCGCTGACGCTGGTGGGGGTGCAGTTCACCTTCCTGATCGGCGGCACGGTGATCATCGAGCGGCTGTTTTCCTATGAAGGTCTGGGCAACATGGCAATCGATGCGGTGATCAACCGCGACCTGCCCCTGATTCAGGGCATCGTGATTCTGTTTGCGGTGATCTTCACGGGCGTGAACCTGATCGTCGATCTGGCCTATGCCGCCCTGAACCCCCGGCTGCGCCATGGCTGACGGGCGCGGACAGGTGCGGCGCAGGCTGGGGCTGCGTCTGTGGCTTTCGGCAGGCTGGCTGACGCTGCTGCTTCTGGCGGCACTTCTGGCCCCCTGGATCAGTCCGAAAGACCCGCTGGCGCAGGACCTGTTCCTGGCCCGCCTGCCACCCTTCTGGATGGATGGAACCGAACCCGGCTATTGGCTGGGCACCGACAGTCTGGGCCGGGATGTGCTGAGCCGCATCCTGCACGGGGCGCGGGTGGCGATGACGGTGGCGCTGGTTGCGGGCACGCTCACCTGTGTGATCGGGGCCGCCCTTGGGCTGCTGGCGGGCTTTCTGCGCGGCTGGGTGGACATGGTGATTTCACGCCTGATCGACATCTGGATGGCCTTTCCGCCGGTGCTGTTTTCGATCCTGCTGATTGCGGTGATCGGGCCGGGGCTTGGCGCGATCATCCTGGCCATCGTGGTGATCGACTGGACGCGGTTTGCCCGCGTGGTGCGGGCCGAAGCGATGGCGCAGGGGGCGATGGATTACGTCGCCTCGGCGCAGGTGGCCGGACGCGGACGGACAGGAACGATGCTGGTCGAGGTGCTGCCCAATGTGCTGCCCCTGATCGTGGTTCTGCTGACGCTGGAAATGGGGATCGCCGTGATCGTCGAGGCGATCCTGAGCTTTGTGAACCTGTCGATTTCCACCGATGATCCGACCTGGGGCGGGATGATCGCCGAAGGGCGGACCAGCGTGCATCAGGCCTGGTGGGTGCTGGTCTTTCCGCTGATCACGCTGTTTCTGACGGTCCTGAGCTTCAGCCAGCTTGGCGAAGGGTTGAAGGACCGCTTCGATCCGGTGCTGCGGTGAGTTTCCTTGAGGTGCGCAACCTTTCGGCCCGGGTGCGCGGTGCCCCCGACCGTCTGCTGCGCGATGTGTCACTGTCGGTGGCACCGGGCGAGGTGCGCGGACTGGTGGGCGAAAGCGGTGCCGGGAAATCGATGATCGGCAAGGCGGTGCTGGGCATTCTGCCGCGCGCGGTCGAGGTGCTGTCGGGCGAAATTCTGCTGGAGGGGACCGACCTGTTGCGTCTTGCCCCGGCCGACCGGCGGCGACGCATCGGCGCAACCTGTGCACTGATCCCGCAGGACCCGCTGACGGCGCTGAACCCGTCGCGCCGGATCGGGCCGCAGATGACCGATCGGCTGATCGACATCCTGGGCTGGAGCCGGACCAAAGCGCAGGACCGCGCGCGCGACCTGCTGGCCGAAGTGCAGATCACCGACCCCGACCGGGTGCTGCGCCAGTATCCGCACGAACTGTCCGGCGGCATGCGCCAGCGCGTGCTGATCGCGGCAGCCTTCGCGGCCGAACCGAAGCTGATCGTCGCGGACGAGCCGACCACGGCGCTGGACGTCACGGTACAGAAAGAAGTGCTGCGGCTGATTGCGGGCATGCAGGCGCGGCATGGCACCGCGCTTTTGTTTGTCACGCATGATCTGGGGGTTGTGTCCAAGGTCTGCCAAAGCCTGACGGTGCTCTACGGCGGGCTGGTGGTCGAGAATACGACCTTGCGTGATTTCTTCCCTGCCCCCGCGCATCCCTATGCGCGCGCCCTGCTGGCAGCGACACCGAAATACACGGACCCCGGCAGTTCCCTTGTTCCGGTGCCGCAAGCGGTGCTGGACGGCGTGCAGGCGCAGGTTGTTGCAGCCGACCGGGGGTGGCGGAATGGCTGATCTTTATCAGGTGCGCGATCTGCGGCTGTCCTTGCCGGACCTTGGCCGCAAGCCGCTGCTGGGCGCGGCCCCGCAGATCGAGATTCTGCGGGGCCTCAGCTTTGACATCGCACGGGGCGAGGTGCTGGGCATTGTCGGCGGATCGGGGTCCGGCAAATCCACGCTGGGGCGCGCGCTGGTGCGCCTGCTGGAACCCACGGGGGGCCGCATCGTCTTTGACGGCGCCGAGATCACGCATCTGGACGAGACCGGCCTGCGCCCCTTGCGGCGGCGGTTCCAGATGATCTTTCAGGATCCGATGTCCGCGCTTAATCCGCGCCACCGGATCGGCACCATCATCGGCGCGCCGCTGGCGCTGCACGGGTTTGACGGCATATCGGGGCGGGTGGCGCAGGCGCTGGATCAGGTCGGCCTGCCTGCGGCGTTTTGCAGCCGCTATCCGCACGAGCTGTCAGGCGGCCAGCGCCAGCGCATCGGCATCGCGCGGGCCATCGCGATGGAGCCGGAGTTCATCCTGGCCGATGAGATCGTCTCGGGGCTGGATGTGTCCAGCCAGGCCCAGGTGCTGAGGCTGCTGGAACGGCTGGTGGCCGAGCTTGGGCTGACGCTTGGCTTCATCAGCCATGATCTTTCGGTGATCCGACGGCTGTGCTCGCGGGTTCTGGTCCTGCACCATGGGGCAATCGCCGAGCAGGCGGCGACCGACCGGCTGTTTGCCGCGCCGCAGGCGGCGTATACGCGCGAGCTGCTTGATGCCATTCCCCTGCCCGACCCCGATCAGGTCTGGATCTGATCCACGGCCCGGTTCGGCATCGGAGCATGGCGGTGGCGTGGTATGGTCCGGCGGCCCCCGGACGTGATGCTGCCCCTGCCATAAGGCCCGGCCGTATCGGACAGATATGGCGCGATGTTCGGGCGATCCGACTGCCATAGGGGCTTTGACCGCGCGCGGTCTATCCCCGCCACGGCCCCCGGGCGAAGACCCCGGCCGACCCCCAGGGCCCACTGCCCGGAGATGGTCATTGCCGTATCCGCAACGGCTGTTGCGGATCAAGCACGGTTTCCGGCGGGAAGCGGTTGCAGATTGCTGCGGTTTGCCTAACCTGCCTGCGCAAACCGCACAGGCAGCATGATGATCGATCTTCCCCCCGACGGGCTTTTTGTTGGACGTGTCTGGCGCGCAGGGCTTGGCCCGGCCGTGGTCACCCTGCGCGGGGGGCGGGTTGTCGACATCACGTCGCGCGCGGCCCCCACCTTGCGCGATCTTCTGGAAATCACTGACATACCCGGCTTTGTCGCCGCCCAGACCGGCGAGGACATCGGCGGGCTGGACGAGATTGCCGCGATGTCGACAGAAGCCGGCAGTGCGCAGACGCGGCTTCTGGCCCCCTGCGATCTGCAGGCCGTCAAGGCCTGTGGCGTGACCTTCGCAGGATCGATGGTCGAGCGCGTGATCGAAGAGCGGGCCGCAGGCGATGCCAGCCGGGCCGAAGCGATCCGCACCCGGATTGCCGCTGCGATCGGTGACAGCCTGCGGGGGCTCGTCCCCGGCTCTGACAAAGCGGCCGAAGTGAAGCGCGTCCTGCTGGCCGAAGGCCTGTGGTCGCAGTACCTGGAGGTCGGCATCGGACCGGATGCCGAGGTTTTCACCAAGGCACAGCCGATGGCTGCGGTTGGCTGGGGTGCCAGTGTCGGGCTGCATCCGGTGTCCTCGTGGAACAACCCGGAGCCCGAAGTGGTGCTTGCGGTAGACTCAACAGGCCGCATCGTGGGGGCAACGCTGGGCAATGACGTGAACCTGCGCGATGTCGAAGGCCGCTCGGCGCTGCTGCTGGGCAAGGCCAAGGATAACAACGCCGCCGCCGCAATAGGGCCTTTCGTGCGGGTCTTCGACGGCAGCTTCGGCCTGAACGCGGTGCGCGGGCTTGAACTTTCGCTGCGGGTGGACGGCACGGACGGCTTCGTGATGACCGGCCGGTCATCGATGACCCAGATCAGCCGCGATCCGGCCGATCTGGTGCGCCAGACATGCGGGCGCCACCATCAGTACCCCGACGGGTTCATGCTGTATCTGGGAACGCTCTTTGCCCCCGTGCAGGACCGCGATGCGCCCGGCCAGGGCTTCACCCATCACATGGGCGATGTCGTGACCATTTCCGCGACGGCTTTGGGCACGCTTGTCAACACGGTGCGGCTGGCGACCGAGGCCCCGGAATGGACCTTCGGCACGGCGGCCCTGATGCGCAACCTTGCCGGGCGGGGCCTGATCTGACAGGGTACTGAAAAGCACCCCCGCCGCTTGCCTGACGGGAACATCAGCCTGACGCGTTGAATAGGCGGCTTGCGTTCCGGGCGGGCCCCGAAACACAGTGCCTTTCCCCATCCTGTTGACGATCACGGTCCCGCGTGACTGACCTGGCGGGGGCGAAGCGCCCGCCGGGGGTTGGTTGGGCGCTGGCCGGGGGCTTTGGGCCCCGGCTGGTCCTGATGCCAACGCAGCGCAGGACCGGGGCGATGGCCCCGGCCAGATCGCAGGGGGCCCGCGGAAGAGTGTCCTGTTTTCCGGCCCTTGGCCCATGCGGCTGGCACGTTTTCAGCGGCCTGTTAACGGTGCCGATGCGATGCAGGTCCGGGTCCGTGCCGGCAGCGGCACGCGGGCGGGCCGGTTGGGCCGCCATCCGGCCGTTGCCGACTTTGCGTGCGGGACCCGCAGCATCACGGCGCGGGGTCGGCATTCAGTCGCTGTCCCGCCCGTCAGGGGGCGCTGCGCCTGCCGGGCAGCCAGGGCGGGTGGCACAGCATTGACATGACGCCACCGGCAGACTGACACAAGGCCCGTCTTTACGGCGCAGGGCTGCTGTGCTTGTCTGCCCGGATGACCAGACGCAACCTGCCCTATTGGATCACTGCCGCCATCGTGCTTGGGGCCGCACTCTGGCTTGTCTGGATGGGGCGCGAGCCGATCTGCAAATGTGGCTATGTGAAGCTCTGGCACGGCCAGACCATGACCTCGGAAGGCTCGCAGCATCTGACGGACTGGTACACGCCGTCGCACCTGCTGCACGGCATCCTGTTCTACGGCCTCTTGTGGCTGGTTGCCCGCCGCCTGTCCTTCGGCTGGCGGCTGGTCATCGCCACGACCGTCGAGGCGGCGTGGGAGATTATCGAAAACTCGTCCTTCATCATCGAACGCTACCGCGCGGTGACGATCTCGCTCGATTATTTCGGCGATTCCGTCATCAACTCGGTGGCCGACATTCTGGCGATGATCGCAGGCTTCTGTCTGGCGCGGGTGCTTCCGGTCTGGGCCAGCGTCCTGATCGTCATCGGGTTCGAGGTGCTGACCATGGCGCTGATCCGCGACGGGCTGGCGCTGAACATCCTGATGCTGCTTTGGCCGCTGGAGGCGGTGCGCACCTGGCAGGCGGGCGGTTGATGCCGTTACCGCAGCAGGATCGCCCGGAAATCATTGACATTGGTGCCCGTCGGCCCGGTGACGAACAGATCGCCCAGCCGGTCGAAGGCCCCCCAGGCATCATTCGCGGCCAACAGCGCCGCAGGGTCCAGCCCCGCGGCCCGCAGGCGCGCCGCGCTGGTGCCATCGGCAAAGGCCCCTGCATTGTCTTCGGACCCGTCGATCCCGTCCGTATCCGCTGCCAGTCCGGTGAAGGGCACCCCGTCTGCGGTCGCTGCCAGCGCCAGCAGAAACTCGCTGTTGCGCCCGCCGCGCCCCTTGCCCCGCAGCGTCACGGTCGTCTCGCCCCCCGACAGCAGCACGACGGGCCGGGCAAAAGGCCGGTCCCGCAGCGCCACCTCGCGCGCGATGGCGGCATGAACCCGCCCGACATCGCGGGCCTCGCCCTCGATCGCGTCCGACAGGAACGCCGCCGCCACCCCTTCGGCCTGTGCCAATGCCGCCGCCGCCTCGAGTGACAGCCGGGCCGAGGCGATGAGGCGCACCTCATGCCCCGCAAACAGCGGATCGTCGGGGCGCGGGGCCAGCCCGTCGTCCCGCGCCATCCAGGCGGCGACGCGGGGCGGCAGATCAATCCGCCAGGCGTCGATCATCGCCCGTGCCCCGTCGCGGGTCACGGCATCGGGCACCGTCGGACCCGAGGCGACCTGCGCCGGATCATCGCCCGGCACGTCCGAGACGATCAGCGACACCACCCGTGCGGGATGACAGGCTGCGGCCAGCCGCCCGCCCTTGATCCGGCTCATCTGCTTGCGGATCGCGTTCATCACCGAAATCGGCGCGCCCGAGGCCAGAAGCGCGCGGTTCAGCGCCTGTTCGTCCGTCAGGGTCATGCCAGGCGGCGGTGCGGGCAGCAGTGCCGATCCGCCCCCGCAAACCAGCGCCACCACCAGATCATCGGCCGTCAACCCCGCCACAGCCGCAAACAGCGCCTCTGCCGCCGAAAGACCTGCGGCATCCGGCACGGGATGCGCGGCTTCCAGCACCCGGATCAGGCGGCACGCCGCACCGAAGCCATGGCGCGTCACCACCACGCCGCTGAGCGGCCCGTCCCACAGCCGCTCGAAAGCGGCGGCCAGCTGCGCCGCACCCTTGCCCGCGCCGATCACCACCGTGCGCCCTTTTGGCCGGGCGGGCAGATGCGCCCGCAGCGCCGCTTCGGGGTCGGCCGCCGTCACCGCCGCCAGAAACAGCCGCGCCAGAAACGTCCGATCCGGATCCTGCATCACAGCCCCCCCTGCCACCCCGTCACGTTCTGGCGCGCCCGGCACCAAACGTCCAGCCCTGCGATGGTGGACCCGTTCTGCAACGCGTTGCAGAATTCCGATGTCGATCGCCCCGGCGGGCTGTTGTCTGCCGCTGTCTTTGTTGCCACAGTCAGGCTTGGAAGGGCCGTTGATGACCGTCACGCTGAAACATGTGGCCGAACGGGCCGGGGTCTCGCGTTCTGCCGTATCGCGCTGCTTTACCGAAGGCGCGTCGATCTCGGCCGGGACCCGCGCCAAGGTGGAACGCGCGGCGGCCGAGCTGGGCTATTGCCCGAACGTTCTGGCGCGCAGCCTGACCACGCGCAGCACGCGGTTGATCGGGCTGGTGTCCAACAACTTCCAAAATCCGGTTTTCCTGCAGATCTTCGATCTGTTCACCCGGGGCCTGCAGGACCGGGGTCTGCGCCCGCTGCTGGTCAACCTGTCAGAGGAAACCGACCCTGCACGGTCGGTGCGGATGCTGCGGCAGTATTCGGTCGACGGGGTCATCGTCGCTTCCTCGACCTTGCCCGGCGGCTTTGCCCGCGCCTTCCGCGAGGCGGGCATGCCCGTTGTCCACGCCTTTGGACGGCCTGCGGGCAGGCCCGATGTTCATGTCGTGGGCATCGACAACATTGCCTGCGGCCGGATCGCGGCCCGCACGCTGATCGGGCGGGGCTATGCGCGCCTTGGCTTTCTGGGCGGCCCGGAAGCTGCCAGCACCACGCAGGACCGCATGGCGGGCTTTCTGGCCGAAGTGTCCCGTCATCCCGGCACGGGCACGGTGATCCGCTTTGCCGAAGCCTATTCCTTTGACGCGGGCCGCGCCGCCATGCAGGCCGGGCTTGCCGAAGGCTGCTTTGCCGAGGCCTGGTTCTGCGGCGATGACGTGCTGTCGCTGGGCGCGATCAGTGCCCTGCGCGATGCCGGCCTGTCGGTGCCCGGCGATGTCGGGGTGATCGGCCTGAATGACATGGACATGGCCGGATGGGCCGGGGTTGCCCTGACCACGATCCATCAGCCCTTTGCCGGGATCATCGCAGCCTCGATCGACCTGGTGGCCGCGATGCTGGACGATCCCGCCCGCGCGCCGGTTTCGCGCATTTTCCCCTGTAGGGTGGTAGAGCGCGGCACACTGCGCGCCCCGCCCTGATCAGCGGAACATCGGCGGGCGCGCGTCGACCCAGACGCCGTTGCCCTGCGCCGAGGCCACCGCGCCATGCACGGCGGCCATCGAGCGCAGCCCATCCTCGGCCCGTGGAAAGATCGTCAGCGCCGGGTCGGCGGCCCGCCCCTCGCGCGCGGCCAGAATCGCCTCGGCCAGGCCGGAGTAAATATTGGCAAAGGCCAGAGGCATGCCTTCGGCATGGCCGACAGTCACACGACTGGACTTGTCGGCTTCGGGCGACAGGTTGCCTTCGCCGCGCTCGATCACCTGCAACCGGCCACCCAGCGGCATCCAGTACAGCTGGTTCGGCTGTTCCTGCGCCCAGCGCAGCCCGCCGGTTTCGCCAAAGACCTGGATCGTCAGCCCGTGCTGGCGGCCCAGCGCCACCGACGAGGTCCAAAGCCGGCCCACCGTGCCGCCATCCATGCGGAAATTGACCATGGCATCGTCTTCCAGCACCCGCCCCGGCACCAGCGAGGCAAAATCGGCCGACAGCGATGTCACCTCCTGTCCGGTCACGAAACTGGCCATGTGCAGCGCATGGATGCCGCAATCGGCGAATTGCGCCGAAACCCCGGCCTGCGCCGGATCATAGCGCCAGCGCACACGCGGATTGTCCATGTCGGCGGCGTTGGCGTGGTGGCCATGGGCAAACTCTGCCACCACCAGCCGGACGCGCCCCAGATCGCCGCGCGCCACCATGGCGCGCATGTGGCGCACCAGCGAATAGCCCGTATAGCCATAGTTGACAGCGCAGATCACCCCGCCGGCAGCGGCGGCGCGCACGATCGCCTCGCCCTCTGCCACGGTGGTGGTCATCGGCTTTTCGCACAGCACGTTGAAGCCTGCCTCAAGAAGTGCCTTAGTGATTTCGAAATGCGTCGCATTGGGCGTGGCAACGGTCACAAGATCAAGCCGGTCCGGACGCGCGGCTTCGGCCGCCAGCATCTCGCGCCAGTCGCCATAGGCGCGGTCGGGGCCAACACCCAGACGCTGCGCAAAGGCCCGGCCCGCCGCCGGATCATGATCCAGCGCGCCGGCCACAAAATCATAGGCGCCGTCCAGCCGCGCCCCCAGCCGGTGCGCCGGGCCGATCTGGCTGCCCTCGCCGCCGCCGATCAGACCCCAGGTCAGTCTTGCCATGCTCACACCCCCCCGACAAAACCGATGGACTGAAGATAGGCCCGGTTGACCCTTGCATCCGCCAGCGGAGAGGTATCGCCCGCCGGATCGCAATCCTGTTCCACCGTACACCAGCCTTCGAACCCGGCGTCCAGCAGCACCTGCCGCACGGCCGGAAAATCGACATCCCCCTGCCCGAGGTTGCAGAAGATGCCCTGGGCGCAGGCATCGTAGAACCCGGTCCGCGCGGCAATGGCCCGCGCTTTGACTTGCGGGTCTATATCCTTGAAATGCATGTAGGATATCCGGCCGATGTGGCGGCGCATGAAGGCCACCGGATCATATCCGGCATAGGAATGATGCCCGGTGTCGAAACAGATGCGCAACAGCCTTTCATCCACCTCCCCCAGCAACCGCTCCAACTCCGGCTCGAAATCGATGAAGCCTGCGGCATGGGCGTGGATGCCCACGGTCAGGCCGTACTCCTCGGTCCCCAGCTTTGCCACGGTGCGGATGCGTTGCACAAACGTGGTCCATTCCGCCGGGTCCATCTGTTCCGCTTCGGCCGCACGCCCGGCGGTGGGCGCGCGGCGCGGCGAGATGGAATCGATCAGCACCAGATGCTGTGCCCCATGCGCCGACAGCGCCTTGCAGGTGCGCAGCGCCCCGTCCCACACATCAACCCAGGCTGCGGGATCATGGAACGGGCGGAACACCACCCCGCCGATCAGCGTCAGCCCTTCGCCCGCCAGCGCATCACCCAGCAAGGCAGGGTCTTCGGGCATGAAGCCCACGGGGCCCAGCTCGATCCCGCGGTACCCCGCCTGCGCACAGTCGCGCAGCACCGCGCGCCAGTCCGGGTTGCGCGGGTCGCCCGCGAATTCCACGCCCCAGGAACAGGGCGCGTTGCCGATATTGATGCTCATGTCCGTCCCCCGTCAGAAATCCGCCATGTCGACCCAGGCCTTGGCCTTGTGCGCCGCATGGGCGGCGGCGATCACGCGGTTCACCTCCATCCCGTCGCGGAAGGTGGGCCAGACCGCGCGGCCGGTCTCGATCGCCTGCAGGAAATCCCGCGCCTCGATAATGATCTGGTCCTGATAGCCGGTGCCATGCCCCGGCCCCTGGCAGAAGGGCAGGTAATCGGGATGCTCCGGCCCGGTCAGAACCTTGCGGAAGCCGCGCTGGCCGGGGGCATCGTCGCTGCGGTACAGCCACAGCGCATTCTGGTCTTCCTGGTCAAAGCGGATCGCACCCCTGGTGCCGGTGATCTCATAGGCGTAGCCCATCTTGCGGCCCGTCGCGACCCGGCTGATCGCAAGATGCCCCATCGCCCCTTGCGCAAAGCGGCACATGATCTGCGCCTGATCGTCGTTGGTGACGGCCTGCGGGCCCCGGTCGCCGGGCCGCAGGGGATGCACGGTTTCAACCTCGGCAATCAGCCGGGTGATTGGCCCCATCAGTGCCAGCGCCGCGTTGATGATGTGCGGGGCCAGATCGCCCATGGTGCCATTGGCCTGCCCCGTCGTGCGCCAGGTCGCCGGGGCCTGGGGATCGGCCAGGAAATCTTCGGTATGCTCGCCGCGGAACCAGGTGATCTGCCCCAGCTCGCCCGATGCGATCAGCGCCCGCGCAAATTGCGATGCGGGCGTGCGGATGTAGTTGAAGCCAACCATATTGACCGCGCCGCTTGCTTCGGCCGCCGCCACCATGGCGCGGCTGTCGGCCAGCGACGCGCCCAGCGGCTTTTCGCACAACACCGGCTTGCCGCGCGCAAAGGCCGCCTCGGCAATGGCGCGGTGCATTTCTTGCGGGGCGGCAATCACAACCGCCCCGACCGCCGGATCGTCCACCAGGACCCGCCAGTCGGCGGTCGCGCGGGCAAAGCCGTAGGCCTGACGGTAGCCTTCGGCAGTGGTTTCAGAGGTGGCGCAGACCATTTCCAGCCGGGGGCGCAGCACGGTCCCGAACACCGCGCCCACGGACAGCATGGCCACGGCATGGGCCTTGCCCATATAGCCGCCGCCGACAATGCCGATACCGATGGGGCGCATGGGAAGACTTTCGAAAAAGCATTGAAACCGGTTGCAAAGCAGCTAACGTAAATCCCGGTCGCGGGTCAACCGCGAACGCCCGGACAGGAGGCGCGCGCAATGGATCACCGGCAGGCCGTTCCCCGTTTCCGCGATTCGGCGCGCTGATGGACAGGCTGGCGCCGCTGCGGCGCAACCGCTTCATCGTGCTGGGCCGTGCGGGGATGGATATGTATGCCGACCCGCCCGGCACGCAGATCGAAACCGCCACGCGCTTTACCGCCGCCCTGGGCGGATCATCGGCGAATATCGCGGTGGCGCTGGTGCGGCAGGGCGCGGCGGCGGCCCTTGTCAGCTGTGTGTCGGATGATGCGATTGGCCGCTTCTGCCGCGCCGAACTGCAGCGCTATGGCGTAGACACGCGCTATCTGCGCGATGTGGGTGATGAGGCGCGCACTTCGCTGGCCGTGGTAGAAACCCGCGCACCCGCCTCTCAGTCGGTGATCTACCGCAACGGTGCCGCGGATTTCCGGATGGGCCCTGCCGATATCGACGCCCTTGATTTCACCGGCATCGGCGGGCTGATCGCCACCGGAACGCTGCTGGCGGCCGAACCGTCGCGCGCCGCCACCCTGCTGGGCTTCGCCCGCGCCCGCGCCGCAGGGGTGCCGGTGATCTTCGACATTGACCACCGCCCCTATTCCTGGGAATCGGCGGCGCTTGCGGCGCAAACCTGTGCCCGCGCGGCGGCGCTTGCCGATATCGTCATCGGCAATGATGATGAATTCGCCCTGCTGGCCGGCAGCCGCGCCGAAGGGCCGGATGCCGCGCGCACCCTGGCCCGCCGCAGCGCTGCCTTCACCGTCTACAAGATGGGCGCGCTTGGGGCCGTCACCTTTGTCGGCGACAGCGAAAGCCGGACGGGCGTCTACGCCGTTACCGCCCTCAAGCCCACCGGTGCCGGCGACGGCTTCCTGGGCGGGCTGATCGCCGGTCTTGCCGCCGGGCACAGCCTGCCCGACGCCGTGGCACGCGGGACGGCAACCGCCGCCATCGTCGTCACCGGCGTCGGCTGCGCCCCTGCCATGCCGGATACCGCCACGCTTGACGCCTTTATCGCGCGGCATGGCCCGCCCAGCCGCTGAAAGGACCGCCCGTGCATATCCCCCCCCATGACAACGCCAACCGCCCCATTGTTGATGTCGATCACCCCAGGGTGCCGCTTACCTTCTTCAACATCGTCAAACTGACGCAGGGCCAGCGCTTTGTCAGCCGCGTTGCGGGCTATGAGACCTGCATCGTCCCCGCCACCGGAACGGTGGATGTCGCCGTGGGCGGGCAGTCCTTTGCCGCGATCGGCGGGCGCGGAACCGATGTCTGGGATGGCGAGCCGGAAGGGGTCTACGTGCCCGTGGGCCTTGCGGCGGACATCACCTGCCGGTCCGCAGCCTGCGAGGTCTTCGTCGCAGGCGCACGCTTTGACGCGGTGCTGGCCCCCTTCGCCGTGCGCCGCGACGAGATCGACCTGGTGCAATACGGGTCCGATGACACCAAGACACACCGCAAGATCAAGCACATCCTGGGCCAGCGCCACCATGGCCGCGTCGGCCGCCTGCTGGTGTCGGAACTTTACACCGTGGGCCAGGGCGGTTGGTCCGGCTTTCCCAGCCACAAGCATGACACCGACCGTCTGCCGCTGGAAACCCGGCATGACGAAACCTACAACTTCCGCTTCCGCCCGCCGCATGGCTCTGGCCTGCAGATGCTGCAACGCGAAGACGGCAAGGCCGGGGATGCCTTTCACATCGTCAACGGGTCCACAATCTGCATCGACGCAGGCTATCACCCCTGCGCGGTGTTGCCGGGGTACGAGATGTATTACTTCACCATCCTGGGCGGCCTCAGCCAGCGGTCGCTTGTGCAGTATTTCCAGCCCAGCCATGCCGATCAGATCGAAACGATCCCCGGGATCAAGGACATGATCGCCAAATTCAAATGACCCTTGTGTCGCTGACCGACGTGCTGCGCCCGGCGCTGGCGGGCCGGACGGCCGTGGCCGGGCTGGTCGTGCTGGGCTGGGAAGACGCCGTGGCCTTTGTCGCCGCTGCCGAGGCGGAAGGGGCCCCGGTGATCCTGCAGGCCGGTCCCGGCTGCCGCGCCTATACGCCCCTGCCGGTGCTGGGGGCGATGTTCCGCACGCTTGCCGCGCAGGCATCGGTGCCCGTGGTGGCCCATCTCGATCACGGCCACAGCGCCGAGGACTGCGCCCGCGCCATCGACGCCGGATTCACCTCGGTCATGTTCGACGGATCAGGGCTGCCGCTGGACGAAAACATTGCCCGCACGGCAGACATCGCCGCTTTCGCCCATGCCGCAGGCGTCTCGGTCGAGGCGGAGCTGGGCCATGTCGGCACCTTTGGCGGGCGCGCGTCGCGCGGCACCGACCCCGGCGAGGCCGCGCGCTTTGCCGCCGAAAGCGGGGCCGATGCGCTGGCCATCGCCATCGGCAACCTGCATCTGCACCAGCGGCCGGACGCGGTGATCGACTGGCCCGCCCTGCGTGCGATCGAGGCCGCCTGCCCCGGCCTGCCGCTTGTCCTGCATGGCGGGTCGGGCATCCCCCTGCCCGACCGGCAGGCGCTGGCCGCGACGAATGTCTGCAAATTCAACATCGGCACCGAATTGCGCATGGCCTTCGGCACCGCGCTGCGCCAGGCGGTCAACCGCGACCCCGCCCGCTTTGACCGCATCGCAATCCTGTCAGAAACGATTGCGCCCCTGACCGACGCCGCCCGCGCTGCCATCCGCTCCTGCCGGGGGGCGGGATAACCCCGCAGCGCGCACCCGGCCTGCCGCCCGCAGCAGCACCTGCCCGGTCCCTGTCGCGGCTGTGTGGCGGGTGGCGGCGGTCAGGCCCGGCAATGGACCTGCCCGCCCGTCATGTCAGCGACCACCCATAGCGCACCAGATGAAAAAAGATCGGGGCCGCGAAGATCACCGAATCCATCCGGTCCGTCATCCCGCCATGCCCGGCGATCAGATGCCCCCAGTCCTTCACGCCCCGGTCCCGCTTGATCGCGGACATCACAAGGCCCCCCAGAAACCCCAGCATCACGATGACGAAAGACAAAAGCCCCGCCTGCCACGGCGTGAACGGCGTGATCCAGGACAGGGCGACCCCGATCAGGATGGCCGACAGCGCCCCGCCGATCAGCCCTTCCAGCGTCTTGGACGGTGACACGTCCGGCGAAATCCTTGTCCGCCCCAGCAGCTTGCCCCAGACGTATTGCGCCACGTCGCTGGTCTGCACCACAAGGATCAGAAAGGCGATCAGCATCACGTTGCGCCCCTCGTATCCGGGAATGTCGAGGCTCAGCAGGGCCGGCACATGGCTGATGCAATAGACGCAGATCATCAGTGCCCATTGCACCCCGGCCACGCGCATCAGGAACCCTTCGGTATCGCCGCGCAGCACGGCTATGATCGGGATCAGCAGAAAGGCGTAGACCGGGATCAGGATGGAATACAGGCCGTACCATTCGGTGTAGATCAAGACATACTGCGCGGGCAGCGCCACGAAGAACGCGGCCAGCAGTGCCCAGTGGTCGCTGCGGCGGATGTCCTGCAGCGTGATCACCTCGCGCAGGGCCGCGAAAGAGCAGAAGGCGAACAGCAGCGTTACCCCGGCATGCCCGCCGATCAGGGCTGTGCCCATCAGCACGACCATGATCCACCACGACCGGATCCGGTCGTTCAGGTTTTCCACCACCGCGTTGGACCCATCCGGCGAATAGCGCGCCTGCAGCATGCGTCCGATGCCGGTTGCCGCCAGCAGGACGGCCAGCAGCCCGCCCACCAGCAGGGCCAGACCGGCGGCGGATGTTCCGGCGATCATGCGCGCGGCCGTTCGGTTGTGGCGGCCAGTGCCCGCAGCGCCGCCGCGGCACGGCCCAGAAAGGCGTCTTTCGTTTCCCCGCCCGCCAGATGCAGCGCCGCCCCGAAGGTGACGGTACAGATCAGGGGAATCGGAATGACTTCGCCCTTGGGCAGCACGCGGTTCAGGTTTTCGATCCAGACCGGCACAAGATCCACCTCGGGGCGCATCCGGGCAAGGTGATAAAGGCCGCTTTTGAACGGCAGCAGCAGGTCTTCCCCGGTGTTGCGCCGGCCTTCGGGAAACAGGATCAGCGAATCACCCGCATCCAGCGCCTGCGCCATCTGTGTGACGGGGTCTTCGGTCCGCTCTGCGGGGATGCGGTTGATCAGCACGGCGCGGAACACCTGTTGTCCGATGAAGGCGCGCAGCCGGGATTTCAGCCAGTAATCGCTGGCCGCAACGGGCCGGGTCTTCTGGCGCAGCCGGTGCGGCAGCACCGCCCAGACCAGAACGAAGTCGCCATTGCTGGTATGGTTGGCGAAATAGACGCGCCGGCGGTTTTCCGGGGCGCAGCCCAGCCAGATGGCGCGCGCCGCCGTGATGAAGCGGGAAAAGATCACCAGGGCTGTCGCCGCGATCTCTGGCAGTATCCGCGTCACTTCTGGTCCGATCCGGTCACTTCAGGTTCCGGCAGGCTAAACGAAGCCTGGGCCGGGATGCAACCGGGCAACGGCGGCGGGTCAGGGTCAACCGTCCGACGGCGCGCATCCTGTTGAAAGCCTGCCTGCAAAGCCTTGTCTGCCCGGCGACCTTTCCGGCATCCGTCACCCCCGGCCGCCGCCAAACCCTACAACCCGTGCAGCCAGCGCATCCGCGCGCCCAGGTCCGCCGCGCCGAAGGCCAGCGATCCCAGCACCACCGTCCCGGCCCCGGCGGCACGCAGCAGGGGCACCGTGGCGTCCCGGATGCCGCCGTCCGCCGCCAGCAGGATGCGCCGGCCCGCAGCCTTGATCAGGCCCGCCGCCTCGATCAGGCGTGCCGGGGCTGACGGATCAAGCCCCTGCCCCTTCACCCCGATGGCCGTGCCCAGCAGTGTCAGCATATCCAGCCGGTCCAGCCAGGGCAGAACGCTGGCCACCGGCGTTTCCACCCGCAGCACCATGCCGCCCTTTACGCCAAGCCCCTGGATCAGGTCCAAGGCCTGTGCGGCCACGGCGGCATTTTCCACATGCAGGCTGATCAGATCAGCCCCGGCTTCGGCAAACTGCGCCACCTGCGACAGAAGCACGGCATCGGCCACCATCAGATGCACATGGATCGGGGTTGCCGTGGCGGCGCGGAGCCTTGCCACAAGATCGGGGAAGAACAGAAAGGCCGGGGCAAAGACACCGTCTGCCACATCAACATGCAGGATATCGGCATGGGGCGCGATCCGGTCCAGGTCATCGGCCAGCCGGATCAGGTCCGCCGACCACATCGAATATTCGGCAATCAGGCGGCTGCGCGGCAAACGGTCGATCCAGCCGGGGGCGGGGTGCGGCATGTCAAAGCTCCTTTAGAAAGCGGCGGATCGCCGATTGCAGCGCCGCATGATGGGCGGGCCTGTCGCGGCCCCTCGGCGGCAGGGCGACGAAGGACGACTGCGCAATGCGCCGCGCCAGCCGCCGGGCCAGCGCCAGCGGATGCACCGCATCTTCGGGGGTGGCGCACACCAGCACCGGCAGGCGCAGTGCCGCGACCTCTTCAGCCGTTACCCCCGGCCCGTCGGCGGCAATCGAAGCCAGCAGGCGCGCGGTAACCTGTTGCGGGCGGCGGTCGAAGAACCCCATCAGGGAGACAAGGTTATCGGGGGCCCGCACAGCCAGCTTCCGCGCCGTTGCGCCCGCAGCAAAGGCGGCGCGGGCGGCGTCCGGATCAAGCCGGGCCAGCAGCGCGCCCACTTCGGCATTCGGTGCCATGTTCGGCGGCGCGGTCTGCACATCCCAGGCGGGCCGCACCAGAACCAGCGCCCGCACCAGATCGGGCCGCACCACCGCCAGACGCAGCGCAATCGCCGCCCCCATCGAAATGCCGCCCAGAACCACCGGCCCTGGCAGGGTTTCGGCAAGGGCCGCGACATCCCCGGCAAAACGGGCGATGGAAAACTCTTCCCCGGCGTCAGACGCCCCATGCCCCCGGCACTCCAGCAAGACCCGGCGAAACGCCGGATCGGGTGGAAACACCTCGGCCACCTGCCGTGCATCGCCGCACAGCCCGTGCTGGAACACCACCGGCAGCCCCGGCCCGCCCGCGTCATGAACCGCCAGTCGCAGCCCGTCCCGCTCCAGCCAGCCGGTCGGGGTCATCGGGCGACCAGACCCGACAGAAAGGCCGCAACCCCGGGGGCTTCGGCCCCGGTCAGCCCATGCGTCACAAGGTCGCCGTCAAAGCCCGCCGCACGCAGGCAGGCGATGAAATGGGCGAAATCGATCACCCCCTGCCCCGCCACGGCAAAGCCGCCCGCCGCATCGCGGTCCTTGGCATGGGCCATCACGATGCGGTCTGCCAGCAGGTCCACCGCCCGCGCCACCAGATCGCGCCGCCTGGCCGCTGCGGCCACCTCGAACAGGTTCGCCGGGTCCAGCACCACGGCCAGGCTGGGGCTGGCAATCTCGTCGATCAGCCGCCGGGCCGCCGCCGCACTGTTCACGACGTTCGCCAGTTCCGGCTCGATCCCCAGCCGCACCCCGGCGGCTTCGGCCAGGGCCGCCGCCTTGGCCATTTCCGCGCGCAGGTCGTGCCATGCCTCTGGCGTGGCATTGTCCGGATGGTGCCGCCACGGGTCGTCGGGGTCGCGCGTGCCGGTGCACAGCGTGACCATGCCCGTGCCCATCGCCCCCGCCGCCGCGATCAGCACGCCCAGCCGCCGCAGCCCCGCCGCCCGCACCGCAAGATCGGGGTGGATCATGTTGCAGGTGCCCGATACGGCGGCAACCGCCACGCCCGTCTGCGCCGACGCCGCCCGCACTGCGGCCGCCACCGCAGCGGGAATGTCATCAGGCATCGCGGGCAGGCCGGAACAGGCCATGTTATACTGCACGCAGGCAAACCCCGCCGCCCGCGCTGCCCCCAGCACGTTTCCCGGATCATTCCCGGCAAAGGTCTTGGCGAAAATGCCCAGCCGCATCACAGCGCCCCGGCAACATCCGCCAGCCGCACCGGCTGCCCGCTGCGCACCGACTGCGCGATCGCCACCATGGCGCGCACCGACGCGATGCCGTCTTCCAGATCGGCCCCGGTCATCGGCGCGCCGTGCAGGATCACATCGGCAAACCCCTCAAGCTGACGGCGGTAGAAGTGGCCGTCCGCCCCCAGCACCCGGCGGGTTTCGCCCGCCGCCTCGTGAAAGATATCCACCTCAGAGGATTTATAGTACCAGGGATTATGGGTCTTGCCCAGAACCGAGCCATTCTCGCCGTAGATCTGGAACCCCTCGTGCCAGTCCATCCGCACCGCCACGGTCAGATCGAGATGCCCTAGAACCCCGCTGGCGAATTCCACATCGACAAACCAGCAGCGGATGCCTGCCCGGTGCAGCAGGCGCGCATCCACCGCCGTGATCGCACCCGCGAAATAGCGCGCCGTATCCACCAGATGGCTGCCATGCGCCAGCATGTAGTAGCGGTCGAGATCGGCCTTCGGATTTTCGGCAGGCTTGCGCGCGCTGCTGCTGGTGACCATCAGCGGCTGCACCGCATCGGTCATCGGGTAGCGGTGCGTGCTGTCACAATACCAGGCCTTCAGCGCCACCATCTGCCCCATGCCGTGATCGATAAAGGTCTTTGCCGCCTGCAACCCGGCATCAAAGCGCTTCATATGGCCGACCTGCAGGATGCATCCCTGCGCCGCCGCTGCCGCCCGAAGCGATTCCGCCTCTTCGATGCCGGTCGCCAGCGGCTTTTCGCACAGCACGTGCTTGCCGGCCTGCAGCGCCCGCAGGGCGGCGGGCACATGAAAGGCATCGGATGTGGCAATGATCACCGCCTCCAGATCCGGGTCGGCCAGCATCGCATCGTAATCGGCAAAGTGGCGTTGCGGCGCATGGGTGGCGGCCATCCGCAGGCGCAGGTCATCGGCCACATCGCAGATCGCGTAAAGTGTGGCGTTGCGCGCCTTGGTGCAGCTTTCGAAATGCGCGGCCTGGGCGATGGGGCCGCAGCCCAGCACGCCCACCCGCAACAGCCTGCCGTCCTTTGCGGGCATCGTCAGCCTCCTGTCGCGTTGCGGTACTTTGCCACCACGGCCCCGACCATCCGGTCGATCACCGCCTCGGGCAGACGCGCGGGGTCCACCGGCCCGACCAGCCCGCCTGTCGCCTGTGCCACCACACCCGGTATGGGGGCGCTGGCGCGGACCTGCGCGAACAGCCGGTCCACCGCCTGCCGCACCCCGGGGCGCGACCAGTAATAGCGCACCCTGTCCGACAGGCCGAAGAGCATCATCGCCCCGTCCCGCCCGTCTGCCGTCACATAGGCGCGCCAGTCCGCCGGATCGGCCCGCATCGTGTCGCGCAGGGCCGCCTCCACCACAGCGCGCTGACCCAGGATATCGGCCAGCGCAAAGATCGCCTGCCGGAAGGCAAAGGTCAGTTCCGGCCCCACCTTGAGGATAGGGAAATGCCCCGCCACCAGCGCGGCCAGCGCCGCCCCGGTCTGGTAATCGGTCGAATGCGCCTCAAACAGCGGCCCGCCCAAGGCCGGGGCGGCAGCACAGAGCGCCGCCGCCCGCACCGGATCAAAGGCCACCACCTGATCATTGCCGAAATCCACCCCCGGCTGCACCACCACGGCCATCACCCGGTCCATCACCCCCGACAGCCCGCGCGCGGCGAAGGCGGCGCGGTGCAGATCCAGCGTGCGGCGCACCGCCCCGGGGTGCGTCACGGCAAGGCCTGCCACATGCGCCGTCTCGCCCCCCGGAAGCGGCACCTCGGTGCCGATGACATAGCGCAAGGGGTCGGCCGCCGCCGCCTCGGCCACCGCCGCAAGGTCCGCCGCCCGATCTGCCATCACCTCTGGCGCCAGCACGCCGTCATCGGCACAAGGCATCGAGGCATCGAGGTGGATCTTGGTGAACCCGGCCTGCACATAGGCCGCCACCATGGACCGCGCGCGGTCCATCGCCACCCCGGCGCGTTCCGATTTCCACGGGTTCGGCCCAAGGTGATCGCCCCCCAGAATCAGCCGCCCCGGTGCCACGCCCTGCGCGCAGGCGATGCCGTTGACAAGGCTGCGGAAGGCGGTTGGCGTCAGGCCGGTATAGCCGCCAGACTGGTTCACCTGATTGCAGGTCGCCTCGATCAGAACCGGCGCGTCGTCATCGCGGTAACAGCGCAGGATCGCGGCCAGCGTTTCGGGATGGGCCGTGCAGAAGGACGGCAGGCCAACGGCTTCGCCCGCCCGGTTACGCGCAAGGATGCCGTCCAGCGGGGTCATCCCTGCCCTGCCAGAAAGGCGTCGATCTGTGCCGGTGTCGAATTCCCCTCCATCGGTCCCAGCCGCATCACCGCCAGCGCCCCCGCCGCATTGGCCCGCACCAGCGCCTTGTCCAGGGGCATTCCACCTGCCAGCAGCGGCACCAGCGTGCCGCAGAAACAATCGCCCGCCCCGGTCGGATCAACCGCCCTGACGCTGTGCCCTGCCACCTGCACCGTGCCGCACGCATCCCGCGCCACGGCACCCTCCGCCCCGCGCTTGAGCGCCACAACCGACGCGCCCCCCGCCAGCAGACCCGCCGACCAGTCGGCAAAGCCCTGCCCCGGAAACAGCAGCGCCGCATCGGCGTCGCTGGGCAGCACATAGGCGGCCATGCCCATCAGCCTGCGCACCACCTTCAGATAGCCCGCATCGGTCATCAGTTCGGTGCGGATATTGGGATCGACCGAAATCGCCACGCCCCGCGCCCGCAGCCCCAGGCAGATTGCCAGCGTCCGCCCCCGCATATCCGGATCGCCCAGGGCAGAGCCGGATATGTGCAGCACCCGCACCCCTGCCGCCACAAAGGCATCAACCGCCGCGTCCCCGTCTGGAAACCGCCCCGCCGCCGAATGCGCGATGTTGAACACGAAATCCCGGCTGCCGTCGCGGTTGTAGCTGACATGGGCCGTGCCCGTGGGCAGGCCCGGCACCACCCGGATCAGGTTCTGCGCCACCCCGGCCTGTGCCAGACGGTCGCGCAGCACCTGACCGAAGGCATCATCGCCCACCGCCCCGGCAAACACCGCCCGCCCGCCGGTGCGCGCCGCCTGATCGATGAAGATGCCCGGCGCGCCGCTGGGGAACGGCCCGACATAGGGCGCGGCCCGCAGGTTGCGCCCGCCCTGTTCGGTACAGACAAATTCGACCAGAAGCTCGCCAAGAGAGCCGATGACAGGGGTGACCGCCATGGGTCAGGGTCCAGGGGGTGAGAGAAGCGGCAGTGTGGCGGGGGCTGTCGTTCCTGATAGCGCCGCAGGCTTCCTCAGCTTTGCCGTCACGGTGACCGACGGAGTTACGCACTTGGCGGATTTGACACGCGTCAAATCCGTCCGCGCCTGCCTGCCCTTTGGCAGGCGCGTTGCCGCGCCCGCCCAGGCAGGCGCGGACGGATATATCGGCCGCATCCCGGGCCCATCCCCCCTTGCCCTGCGGCTTGCGCCTTCGGGCAACGGACCGGGCCACGCTCCACTGGAGCGTGACCTTACCGGTCCGGCCAAAAGGTTCGGAACCACCGCTAAAGACACTCTTACCGGCATCGCCCTTAACCGCCGATCATCAGCTTGACCACCTCGTCATGGCTGGTCTCGGCGATCTTGCGCTCGCCCGCCTGCACCCCGCGCCGCAGCACCACGATCCGGTCCGACACCGCGAAAATGTCCTGCAGGTTGTGCGAGATGAAGATGACGCCGCGCCCCTGCGCCTTCAGCTGATGGATCAGCGAAATCACCTTGCGCTGTTCCGGCACGCCCAGCGCCGCCGTCGGTTCGTCCATGATCAGGATCTGCGCGTTCCAGTAAACCGCCCGGCCGATCGCCACCGCCTGCCGCTGCCCGCCGGAAAAGTTCGACACCGGCGCCTCCAGCCGGTTCACATGGAAATCCAGCAGCGCCATTGTCGCCTTGGCGGCTTCGGCCATCCTTCGCCGGTCCAGCACGGGCAGGAAACCCATGGCGCGCCGCATCGGTTCGCGCCCCAGAAAGATATTTGCGCCGATGGTCAGGTTATCGGCAAGCGCCAGGTCCTGATAGATCGTCTCGATCCCCTTCTCGCGCGCCTCCTGCGGCGAGTTGAACTGCACCGGCTCGCCGCGCAGCAGCACCTCGCCCGAAGTGGGCCGGTACACGCCGGAAATCGCCTTGATCAGCGTCGTCTTGCCCGCACCATTGTCGCCGGCCAGTGCCACAACCTCGCCCGCGTGGACCTTCATCGACAGATCGCTCAGCGCCTGGACCGGCCCGAAGGCTTTGGACAGGTGCCGCACCTCCAGCAGCGGGGTCATGTCATTCACTTTGCCGACCCCCGCTGAAGCGCCGCTGCGCCTGGTCGATCAGGACCGAAATGATGATGACGATGCCAACGCTGATGAACTGCCAGAACGGGGCCACATTGATGAAGACCAGACCATACTGGATCACCGCAATCACGAAGGCCCCCGCCACGGTGCCCAGAATGGTGCCGGACCCGCCGAACAGGCTGGCCCCACCGATCACCACCGCCGCCACTGAATCCAGCAGCAGGGGCTCGCCCGCCTGTGCCGCCCCGGCGCTGAACCGCGCGGCATAGAGGAACCCCGCCAGCCCCGCACAGACCCCTGACAGGATGTAAAGACGCAGAAGGTGGCTTTTGATGTCAATGCCCGCACGGCTGGCCGCCTGAACATTGGCACCGATGGCATAGTTGTGCTGACCGAACCGGGTCTGGCTGAGCAGGTAATGCATCAGCAGCACGAAGACCGCCGTCACAATGACGATCCACGGCACGCCGTAGAAGCGGCCATTGCCGAGGGCTGCGAAAAAGCTGTTCTGGACCGGAACCGTGGTGCCGCCCGCCAGCAGAAAGGCCACCCCGCGCGCCACGCCGAACATGCCCAGTGTCCCGATGAAGGGCGGCACCTTCAGCCGCGACACCAGCAGGCCGTTGACCATGCCGGGCACCGCCGCCACCGCAATCGCCACCAGCGCGCCGAAAAGCACGGCCAGCGGCAGCCCCATGCCGGGGGTGGCCCAGTTGATGACATGGGCCGCGACCACCGCCGCCAGCCCCATGATGAAGCCCATCGACAGGTCGATCCCGCCCGAGATGATGACAAAGGTCTGCCCCGTGGCCAGCAGCAGCGGCGCAACCGCGAAAATGGCGATGGACTGGATGTTGAAGGGGTTGAACAGGAAGGTGCCGCCGAAGCTAACCCTGCTCCACACCTCGAAGGCCAGGATCAGGAAGGCCAGGAACAGCCAGGCCCGCAGATCGGCAATGCGCTGCAACGCGGTGCGCGCCTTGTCGGCATGGTCGGCGGGGGGCGAAACGCCATCCGGCGCACGATGGGGCGGCTCGGGTGTGGTCATCCTGCAATGTCCCGGGGTCTGGATGAAAAGGGCCGGGCAATCGCCCGGACGGAAACGGTGGCACGGCCAGGCGCGGCAAAAGGGTTTCCCGGCGGCCAGGGCCGCCGGGAAGACTGTGCCGGATCAGTCCGAGTAGATGTATTTGGCCACATTCGGATCGCTGATATTGGCCTTGTCGATGATGGTAAAGCCGGTGCCGATGGACACCGGAATCGAATTTCCGGTCAGGTGCGCCACGGCCGAGACAACGCCGTAATAGCCGATTTCCGCCGGATGCTGGGCAATCGCCACATCGACAAGACCGGTGTTGATGTTGTCCACGATCGAGGTCGGCGCGTCAAAGGCCACGACCTTGATCACCCCGGATTTGCCGGCCTGCTGCACGCCGTTCGCGGCCCCCAGCGCCGAGAACAGGTTGGCACCGAACACGCCCTTGAGGTCGGGTTCGCGGGCAAAGACGCCCTGAAGCTGCGAGGCGGCCTTGTTGGCATCATTGTCATTGAACTGGGTTTCCAGAACGGTGATGTTCGGGAATTCTTCGGCCATGGCCTGCTTGAAGCCGGCTTCGCGCTGATCGGTGGTCGAAATGCCAGGCTTCACGTTCGAGACATAGACCTTGCCTTCGCCGCCGATGGCGGCGGCCAGGGCGCGCGCGGCAATCTTGCCGCCCAGCACATTGTCCGACGCGATGTAGGACAGCGGGAAATCGGCATCCCCGGCACCGGTCTGGTACTGTCCGGTCCCGATGAAGGTATCGACGGTGATCACCGGGATGCCCGCATCATGCGCCTTGCGCAGCGGCTCGATCAGCTGGGTCGTGTCGGTCGGCGCGATCAGGATCGCATCGGGGGCACGGGCGATCACGGCATCCAGCACCGGCACCTGGGTGACGGGGTTGAAATCCGGGGCGCCCTGGAACACCAGTTCCACACCCAGCGCGTCCGCGGCAGCCTGCGCACCTTTCTGCATGGTGATGTAGAAGGCGTCGGTGGTCAGGCCCGGGATCAGCGCGATGGTCAGCTTGTCCTGCGCTTGCGCAGCCCCAAGGCCCAGGGTCAGTGTCAGGGTTGCTGCCGCAGCAGCGCCCAGAAGTGAACGGCGCTTCATGTCGTCTCCTCCCAATAAGATCGTCGCTCCGGCCGCTTCGGGCCGCTGGACTGATCTTGGTTATCCGTGCGCCAACTACACGGCGCGGCGGCCGCAGCGTCAAGAGAAATTCTTTGCAGAAACAGATTTCCTAGACCCGAGGTTCGTCAGGGCGGGTCCGGTCAAGGATCGCCTCTGCCGTTTGCACGTCGGTCACCAGCGCGCTGATCAGTTCCGCGCGCGCCGCAGCGGCAATGGCCATGGCCTTGGTTTCGCCCAGTGCGACGCCGATACACAGCCGCGCGCGGCGCAGTTGCGCCGGAGAAACCGCGATCATCCGCTCTTCCCCGTCCCAGGGAACAAGCGTGCCGGCGGCATTGAAGTAATGGCGGATGACGTCGCCCGCGGCATCGACCAGGGATTGTTCATTGGCCGTCGCCACGCTGGCTTCGGGCGGGTTCAGCGCATGCGGCAGACCGACGCCGACGATGGCGACATCGATCCGGTCCCACAGCGCCACGGAATGCCGGATCGCCGGATCAGACAGAAAGATCGGCCGCGCCTGGGCAGAGGGCAGATAGGGCGCATGGATGAAGTGCGGTGTGCCGCCGGTCTGCCCGGCCGCGATCCGCACGAATTCGTTGATCTGGAAATGGGGGGCCTGCTGCTGCATCCCCCCCGTAGCCGGCACCACGATAACGCCCGGCATCTGCGGCAGCCCGGCTTCCAGCACGCCGCGCACCGTCCGGCCCCAGCCCAGCGCCAGGACAGATTGCGGCCCCAGTGATTCGGCGCGCAGAAGGGCACCCAGAGGGGCCGCAAGGGTCAGCGGGCTGCTACCGGCCGGGCTGTCGATCACCGAAACCCGCCGCAGCTTCAGCCGTTCGGCAAGCTGCCGGCCCAGGGTATCCGGTGCCACAAGATCCCGCACCTCGATCCGCACGATCCCTTCGGCCCGTGCCCGCTGCAACAGGCGCGAGATGGTCGCGGTCGACAGGCCAAGCTGCCGCGCGATCTGGACTTGCGGCAGGTCGGCTTCATAATGCAGCTTGGCAACGGTGTGCAGGATGGCCCGCGTTTCGCTGCTTTCGGGCGACACGGCAGGGGGGGGATCCGGGGGACCGGAAACGGACAGATTGCAATTCCTTTCTGCAACGTGTTACGCACCACCCCACTATATCGCGCAATCGCGGCCCTGTGGCAATCAGCTTGTGCCACAGGCGGCGGCATCTACAGGACACGCCCAAGGGCGGACAGGCAGAAGGAACGGCCGATGACCCCGATGACAACGGCGGAACGGCGCGGCTACCAGCAGATCTGCGGCGAGGACGGGGCGATGATGGTCATCGCCTGTGACCAGCGCGGCGGCATGCGCAGCCTTCTGGCCGGAACCCCCGAAGAGCAGGCCGCAATCAGCAACGCCGTTCTGGGACTGACCAAGATGGACATTGCCCGGTACCTGGCCCGCCATGCCACCGCCGTTCTGCTTGATCCGCTTTGTGCCGTGCCGCAGATCGTCGATGAGGGTGTCTTGCACCGCGACACCGCGCTGCTGATCGGGCTTGATGCCTCGGGCTGGGACACCTCGCCCGAAGGGTACCGCATTTCCACCCTGGTTCCCGGAATCTCGGCCCGCCGCGTGCGTGACCTGGGCGGCACCGGTGCCAAGATCATGGTTTATCTGCGCTCCGACAGTCCTGCCGCAAACATCGCCAACATCACCACCCTGCAGGATGTCATCGCCGATTTCGCCGCCGAGAACCTGCTGCTGGTCGTTGAATTCCTGACCTATGCGCTGGAGGGCGAAGACAAGGCCGCCTATGCCGAAAGGCTGCCCGGCCTGATCGAGGGCGGGTCCCGCATCTGCCTGGACCTTGGTGCCAAGGTTCTGAAAATTCCCTTCCCCGGCACCGCCCGGGCCTGCGCCAACATCACGGCTATGGCGGGTGGCGTGCCCTGGGCGGTCCTGTCGGCCGGGGTCGATCACGCAACCTTTCTGGGTCAGGTCGAAACCGCAATGGCCAACGGTGCCTCGGGCGTCATCGCCGGGCGGTCGCTGTGGAAGGATTGCATTTCGCTTGACCGCGCCGTCACCAGGGCCCGCCTGGAACAGGTTGCCGTGCCGCGCCTGCGCCAGATTCAGGCCGTGATCGCACGGCACATGCCGCGCCGCTGACCATGGCTGCGGCGCAGGCCATCGGCATCGACATCGGCGGCACGCATATCCGCGCCGCCTGCGTGGCGCGGGACGGCAGCATCCTCGCGCGCGCCGCCGCCCCCAGTTCGCCCGATGCGCATACCGTGCGGGCCACCTGTCTGGCGCTGGTGGCGCAGGTCCGCAGCCCTTCGGTGCAGGCCATCGGCATCGGTGTTCCGGGCCAGGTCCATGTTGCCAGCCGCAAGGTGCTTTCCGGCGGCTATGTCGACCTGTCCACCCTGCCCTTCGCCGACAGCATCGAAACCACCACCGGCCTGCCGGTCAGCATCGACAATGACGCAACCATGGCCCTGCTGGGCGAGGCCGCCTGCGGGGCCGCGCGGGGCCGGACCAATGTGGTGATGCTGACCATCGGCACAGGCATCGGCGGCGCGATCCTGAACGGGGGGACGGTCCTGCGCGGGCGCGGGGCCGCCGGCCAGCTGGGCCACCTGACGGTGGACCCGCAGGGGCGTCCTTGCGTCTGCGGCAGGACAGGCTGCGTCGAAACCGTCAGTTCCGGCACCGCCTTTGCCACCCACCTGGCCGAAGCGGGCCTGCCCGCCGCCACCCGCGTCGAAGACCTGCTGGCCCGCAGCGACACCTCTGCCCGAACTGTCCTGTCTGCCTGGGCCCGCCCGCTGCGCGCCGCCATCGACACGCTGATCGCCGCCTGCAACCCGGACATAGTGCTGCTGGGCGGCGGGGCCGGGGCCGCCGCCGCCGCCGCCCTGGCCCGCTTTCCCGCCGCCCCGTCCTGGTTTCAGGCCGACGTTGCGGCCGCGCAGCTGGGCAATGATGCGGGCGTGATCGGGGCGGCCCTGTCCGCCCTGCCAAGGCCGCGCCGCGCCGTGCTGATCAACGGGGTCCCGGCCAGCGGGAAAAGCGGTGTCGCACGGGCGCTGGCGCAGGCCACCGGCTGGACTGTTCTGACCCTTGATACCGTCAAGGCCCCGTTCCTGGCCGAACTTGCCCCCGTGGACCGCACCCTGAACCGCACCCTTGGCCGCGCCAGCTATGCCGCGATCTTCGACATGATTGCCGAAACCGCCCCCGGCAGCACGGTCATCATCGACGCCTGGTTCGGCTTTCAGCCGCCCGAGGTGCTGCAGGCCGGTCTGACCCGCGCCGGCATCGGCCCGACGGTGGAACTGTGGTGCCAGGCCCCGCCGGAAACCATCGGCGCGCGGTATGCCGCGCGGGTCAGCTCGCGCCCGGCCGGGCATCCGGGGCTGGACTATGTGCCCGAACTCATCGCCCTTGCCGGTCGCGCCGAACCGACAGGCCGTGGCCCGCGCCACGATGTCGACACCACCCGCCCGCCGGACGGCGCGGCCCTGGCCGAATGGGTCAACGCCCATTTGCATTGACGCCCCGCCGCGCCGCCACTACCCCTTTGACCCGATGCCGACAGGAGAGTTGCCTATGAAAGCCGCCCGGATGAACCGCCTTTTCGCGCCTTCGGGCCATTGCTTTGACGTGGCCATCGACCACGGCATGTTCAATGAAGGCAGTTTTCTTGGCGGGATCGAGGATATGCGCAAGGCGGTCCACACCATTGCCGCCGCCGCCCCGGACGCAATCCAGCTTCCCCCCGGCACCGCCCCCATCCTGCAATCGATTCCCGGCAAGACCCGGCCCGCCCTGGTTCTGCGCACCGACATCGCCAATGTCTACGGCACCCCCCTGCCGCGCGCCCTGTTTTCCGAGGTGATCGACCGCCCCGTCGACCAGGCGCTGGCGCTGGATGCCGCCTGCGTTGTGGTGAACTTGCTGCTGCTGCCCGACCAGCCCGAGGTCTACCGCGCCTGCATCCGCAATGTGAACGCGCTGAAGCGGGAATGTGAGGTTACGGGCATGCCGCTGATGGTCGAACCCCTTGTCATGCAGGACAATGCCAGGGGCGGCTACATGGTGGATGGCAACATCGATCTGATCCTGCCGCTGGTGCGCCAGGCGGCCGAACTGGGCGCCGACATTATCAAGGCTGATCCCACGACCCGTGTGCAGGACTATCACCGCGTGATCGAGGTGGCGCAGGGCGTGCCGGTTCTGGTGCGCGGCGGCGGGCGCGTCAGCGATGCCGAGATTCTCACCCGCACCGCCGACCTGATGGCCCAGGGCGCGCGCGGCATCGTCTATGGCCGCAACGTCATCCAGCACCCGAACCCCGGCGGCATGACCCGCGCGCTGATGGCCGTGGTGCACGACCGCGCCAGCCCGGAAGCGGCGCTGAAACACCTGATCTGAGGCCGCGATGAAAGAAATCCGCTTCGGCATCATCGGATGCGGCCTGATGGGCCGCGAATTCGCCAGCGCCGCCGCGCGCTGGCTGCACCTGACCGGCATGCGCGCAAGGCCCAGGATCATCGCGGTCTGTGACACGGCCCCTGCCCTGATGGACTGGTTCACCGCCAACCTTGGCCCGATGCAGACCAGCACCGATTACCGCGACCTGCTGGCGAACCCGGATGTCGAGGCAATCTATTGCGCCGTCCCGCATGTGCTGCACGCCGAACTTTACCCCGCGATCCTGGCCGCAGGAAAGCACCTGCTGGGGGAAAAGCCCTTTGGCATGGATGCCGCCCAGAATGCCGCGATCATGGCGGCCGTTGCCGCCCGCCCCGATCTGCTGGTGCGCTGTTCGTCCGAAATGCCCTTCTACCCCGGCGCGCAGAAGGTCATCGGCTTTGCCCGATCCGGCGCGATCGGCCCGATTCTGGAGGTGGAGGCGAGCTTTCTGCATTCTTCCGACATCAATCCGGAAAAACCGCTCAACTGGAAGCGCATGGCAAAGGTGAACGGCGATTACGGCTGCATGGGCGATCTGGGCATGCATGTGCTGCATGTGCCGCTGCGCCTGGGCTGGAAGCCGTCGCGCGTCAGCGCCAGCCTGGTCAAACGCGTCACCGCCCGCCCCGATGGCAAGGGCGGCACCCTGCCCTGCGACACCTGGGACAATGCCACGATCACCGCCCATGTGCCGCATGCCTTGGGTGACTTCCCGATGGTGCTGAAGACCTGGCGCATCGCCCCGGGTGAGGCAAACACCTGGAGCCTGCGCATCCTTGGCATGACAGGCAGCGCCAGCTTTTCCACCAAATCGCCCCGCCAGTGGCAGTTCATGACCTATACCCCCGGCGGCAGCCAGACCTGGCAGACCGAGGATCTGGGCTATGCGCCGCTGTTCCCCGGCATCACGGGGGGCATTTTCGAATTCGGCTTCACCGATGCCATTCAGCAGATGTGGGCGGCCTTCGTGGACGAACTGGCAGGCGGCGATGCCCGGGGCTTTCCTTGCGCCACGCCGCAGGAAGCGGCGGATCACCACGCGGTGCTGACCGCAGCGTTGACGGCGGGCACGCAAAACCGGACTGCGGATGTCATCTACCGGGGAATGCCATGAAACGGTCGCAGATCAACGCCGCCCTGCGGCAGGCCCGCGCGCTTTGTGCCGAATACCGCTTTGCCTTGCCGGGCTGGGCAGACTGGACGCTGGCCGACCACCGCGCCCACCCGGATCAGTCGCGTTTTCTGACCGACCGGCAGATCGGCTGGGACGTGACCGATTTCGGATCGGGCGATTTTGCGCGGCGCGGCCTGACGCTGCTGTGCATCCGCAACGGCATTCAGGGCGATCCGGCGGAACGCCCTTATGCCGAAAAGCTGCTGATCGTGGGTGAAGATCAGGAAACCCCGTTTCACTGCCACAAGGTCAAGCTGGAAGACATCATCGTGCGTGGCGGCGGCACGCTGATGGTGGAGTTTACCCGCGACGGGTCTGTGCCGCCTTCCCCCTGGGACCCGCGCATCGATGGCCGCGCGGTGGACCCGTTCGGCGGGCCGGTTGCGGTCACGCCCGGCGCCTCCATCACCATACCGCGCGGGCTGCAGCACCGCTTCTGGGGCAAGGCAGGCAGCGGGACGGTCTTTGCCGCCGAAGTCAGCCAGTGCAATGACGACCGCAACGACAACTTCTTTCTGGAACCCCTGGGCCGGTTTTCGACCGTCGAGGAAGACGAAGCTGCCCTTCTGCCGCTGTGGAACGAGGTCGCGCTGTGACCGGGCGGCAGGCAGGATGACCGCGCGGCGGGGCATCGCCTGCGCCGGCAACTGGATTGTGGACATCGTCCACAGCATCGATGCCTGGCCGCGCAAAAGCGATCTGGTGCATATCCGGGCGGAAACCACCGGCGTGGGCGGCGGGGCCGCGAATGTGGCGCTGGGTCTGGCCGCCTTTGCCACCGGCCTGCCGATTGTCCCCGTGGGTCTGGTGGGCCGCGACCTGCACGGCCAGACCGTTCTTGCGGCCCTTGCCGGGGCGGGTCTGCCGACCGGTCATATGGCCGTGACCGATGCCGCGCTGACCGCGCACACCCATGTGATGACCGTGCCGGGTGACAGCCGGACTTTCTTTTATTACCCAGGAACCAATGACTTGCTGGCCGAAGTGCATGTACCGGTTGAAGTCCTTGCCACGCAGGGGATCAAGCTGTTCTACCTTGGCTATCTGAACCTGATGGGCGAAATGGACCGCGTCGGGGCCGATGGCACAACCCCGGCCTCGCATGTGCTGCGCCGCGCCCGCGCCGCCGGGATGGTGACCTGCGTTGATCTGGTTTCTGCCGACACGCCGGAATTCCGCAAGACGGTGGAAGCCGCCCTGCCGCAGATCGATTACCTTTTCCTGAACGAGGTCGAGGCGCAGCGCGCCACCGGGTGCCCCGTGACCGGCCCGCAGGACCGTGACGGGATGCTGGCTGCGGCCCGCCAGCTTCGGGCGCGCGGCGCGGGCACGGTCGTCATCCACACCGAACGCACGTCGCTGTGGCTGGGTGACAGCCCGCTCTGGGCCGACAGCACCCGCATGGACCCGGCAGAGATCATCAGCCCGGTCGGCGCGGGCGATGCCTTTTGCGCCGGTTGCCTTTACGGCATCCACGACGGCTGGAGCGTGGAGCGCTGCCTGCACCTTGCCCACCGCGCCGCCGCCGCCGCCCTGCGCGGGGCAACCGCGACCGATGGCATCCCGCCGCTGGCGGTCCTGCTGGGATAAAGGCCGCAGTCGGGACCGCGGGCCCCCGTGGACCATGCCCGGAACGGCAAAGGGCACCGCAGACAAGGGTCCCTTCTGCCCGTTCCGGCGCGATCCCCTGATCGTGCCCCTTGTCTGCCGGTCAGGGCAGGTGCCGCATTCCGGCGGCCCTGCATGGTGCGACCTGCGCCGTTCGCAAATACCGCTTCGCCGTACCCTTCCTCTGGCATGCCTCGCGGATACCGCGCCGGTTTCAGCCGCTGCTCAAGGGGTTGCTTCGTTTTTCCAAGGCACTGTCCTGCGCATCCGGAGCTTCGGCTGTAACGCCCGGGCGCTGTGCGGAAGGACTGCGGCACGGGCAGGACCCCCGTCATCGCATCGGCCCTTTGATGGGGCCGGACGGCGCAGGTCCGTGCAACCTTGCCCTCGTTCCCTTCGTGCATCGCCCCGTGCCCTGGCCCCCATTCAGCGCAGCAGCATCCACAAAGCCACTGCAGCCAGCATTCCCCCGAAGAAAGTGTTCATCCGCCGTGCGCCGGAGGCACTCCGAAACCGCCGCGCAAGAAGATCGCCGGCGAGTGTCCAGACGGTGAACGCAAGCAGGTTGTTCAGCGTGAACACGGCGGTGATCCAGACCACCAGCGCAGGATCATTGACCCCCGCGCCAGGCAGGAACTGCGTGAACATGAGCGCGATAATCAGCCAGGCTTTGGGATTGAGCAGGAGCAGGATCGCCCCATCCACGACAGATGCCTGTCGCGCCTCGGTCGTGCCTGTCATGGCCCCTACGCGCAAGAACCCCCAGGCAAGCCAGAAAACATAAGCTGCCCCGCCGTAGCGCAGCAGATCGAAAAGAACCGGGCTCAGCGTTGCGAGCCCCGAAAACCCGAGCCCGACAGCCGCCGTCACAATGAAGGTGGCAAGGTGATAGCCGACCATCGCCGGAACAGAGGCGCGCAATCCAAAGCGCCCGCCGATGGCGGCAAAGAACATGTTGCCGGGTCCGGGGCTGTACGCCAACGGCACAAGAAACAGCAAAAGGGCAATGGTCATTTCGAACATGCGGGACTCCTTCAAGGGTCACCACAAGTTGCTTGATGAGCACCACTGCCTGCGACCCGGTTCCTGCTGAAAGGCCGGTTGCGAATTCATTCCCGCGCAACGGGAAGGCTGGGACACCCCGAAGATGCCCCGGCTGCAAATCACTCAGCCCGGTCGACGAACGCCCTGGTGCCGCCCCTCCGTGTCGAGGCGGGCATCCTGCCGCGTCTTGGCCCGTTGACCGCCCGAAACCGCGTCGGCACCAGACCGGACACTATCGCCGAACCCGAAGATCAGTCACCACCATCCGCCATGCGATACCTCCATCTGATCGAAAAGGTCTTCTCGCAGCCATGTCAGCCGTCAGGAACACGGCAAGTCAATGAGCCGGAATCCCCGCTTGCCTCCAATCCAAAGAAGCAACGGCATAAGGCGATGGCCGATACCTCGCCCCCGGGCTTCCTTCGGCTTTATCTTGTTCAAAGATAGGCTGTCCATGCATTTCCCTCGTTTATGGCGCGATCCTGCCCTTGTTCGAGGCCGCATGGCCGCAATTGCCCATGCGTGATGCCCGTCTGCTTTTCTGGTTTGGGCGGTTGAATGCCCCTGACGGCCAAAGATTGGTGCCGTGCGTCCTTCATGTCGATCCCGGACGGCAGCCTCCAACATGCCCCGCCCCGGCAGGGGCGGCCTGAGACGCAAGATGCTCGGTCAGGCCAAGGCCGGGACGCCCGTTCATGATGCCGCCATGGCAGGCCGGCGGCCTGCGTCACCGGGCGGCTTTCGCTTTACCTGCTTCAAACCGGCTGAATACGCGGCGCAGTGCGTGGACATCAAGTGCGGCCTTGACGGCCTGCTGCCTCGACCGGCTTACCGGAAGCTTTTCCCCGCTTGAAAGACAGACGAACAGGCCAGTATCGTCCTTTGACAGCGCTGTCACCTGCCTGAACGCGACCCAATGCGACCTGTGAATCTGCATCCCTTCAAAGCGTTCCGCCGCCTGAATCGCGCGACTGATGGGAAACAGGATCAGACTGCGGCCCTTTGGTGTGACCACATGCAGATAATGCTGCTCTGCGGACAGCGAGACCAGTTCAGCTCCCAGCTCGCGCGGAACCCTCGACCAGAAAGCCCTTTCAATATCTGTCAGTCCCGAGGCGGGCCCAGCCTCTTTTGCCGGGTTACGCCCGGACTGCCCCTTTGCCGCTTCGCTTTCGGGGGATGACGCTTCCTGGATCATCGGCACCGACAGCATCGTCAGGCGTGCTCCGTTGACAAGAAGCCAGGCACACAGCGTTGGCAGCGCCAAAGTAGTGATCTCGTCAATCAGCAGCAATGTCAGTGAAGGTTCCGAACCCAGATCCGGGGTGGGCGAAAACAAAAGGTCCAAAAGCAGCGAGACCGGCGCAAAGATAACGGATGCGCAGAGTGCCGTCAAAGTCACCAGAATGACGGGGCTCAGGCGAAAGGCGGCCAGCGCCTCATCAATCAGGTTCTGCGCGATCATCAGCAAAGGCAGAAGCAGCGCCACGTGCAACAGCCAGAAGGCGATCCGCTGAAATGGCGCAAGATCTGCTGTAAGCGAGGGGTTTACGCTGAGAATGAGAACGGTCAGCGACGGGACCCAGACAAGGAAGAAGGTGATCGGGTTGCGCCATGTGTCGCGACCGATTGCAGACAATGACATTGCAATGCGTGTCATTCCGCTCCCCAGCACCTCACGCGGGGGAGTGGAGCAGTTTTCCATCCTTTGCGCAAGTTGACCCGAACGCCGGTACACTCGCCATTGTCGCTCGGACCCTGTGTTGATGGCTCCTGCGGGGCAAGGGTTTTTCGGGTGATGCTGGCGTGATTTCGGCTGCGGCCCTGTATGCGGCGTCTGATTTGCAGCAGGATCGCTGCGCGCCCTGATGAAAGTCCGCGGTCGCTTTGGTCCCGATCAATGGCACGCGCTGC
>JADCEF010000034.1 GCA_020250445.1 Rhodobacter sp. | reverse complement strand
CAGCAAGGAAGCTGTGTGGAGAAAGATCGGCGACCTACTTGAACTGTTCACACCGCAGGAGTGCGAAAACTACCTCAGGAACTCAGGATATGGTTCAGTCTAAAGTCATCACGCTCTAAGACGCTGACCCACCTGCCTGATCGAAGCCTCGATCATCGCCCCGGCACCTTCGGCGGTCATCTGCTTTGCCAGAAGATCACCCGCAGCCGCAATGGCCACCGAAACAGCCTGTTCGCGCACCTCACGCAATGCGGCGGTTTCAGCCGATGCGATGCGGTCTTCTGCAGCAGCCAGACGCCGGGCGATCGATGCCTTCAGGTCTTCCTTCGCCTCGGCGGCGGCGGCCATCGCCTCTTCCCGGGCGGTTGCAACGATGCGGTCAGCCTGGGCCTGCACATCTTTCTGCTTGCGCTCGTAGGAGGCCAGAATTGTCTGCGCCTCTTCCCGCAGGGCCTTGGCCTCATCGAGGTCGGCCTTAATCTGAACAGCGCGGGCGTCAAGGATTGCGGTCAGGCGCGCGGGCACCCTGGCATAAAGCAGGATGCCGACAAAGACGATGAACGCCATCAGCACAACGAAGTCGGTGTTGTGCAGCGAAAAGAAGGGGCCCTTCGCGGCAAGCGCGGGCGTTGCGGCCAAGAGGCTGGCAAGAACGATCCGGATCATCACCATTACCCTTTCATCCGCGCAGTGACAGCCGCCGCCACCGACCGGGCATCAGCCTTGCCACCCAGGGCCGCCACGATTTCCCTGGCGGTATCCTTGGCAACTTCGGTCACGGCCGCCAAAGCACCTTCCCGGATCTCGGTGATGCGCCCTTCGGATTCGGCGGATTTCGCGGCAATCTGGGCATCCGCCTTTGCAAGCGCCGCGTCCAGGTCTTTCTGGATGCCTGCACGGGCTTCGGCCACGATCTTTGCGGCATCGGCACGAGCCTGCGCCAGCGCCTCGTTATAGGCCTTTTCGGCCTTCAGCGCCTTTTGCTTCAGCTCTTCCGCCGCCGCAAGATCATTGGTGATGGCCCCCTTGCGGTCTGCAAGCACCGCCCCGATCCGGGGCAGCGCGATGCGTGTCAGCAGAAGATAGATCACGACCACCGTGACCAGAAGCCAGAAGATCTGGTTCGGCCAGGTCGAAAAATCGAGCTGCGGCATTCCAACGGCCTCGCCGCCCTGGCCGGTCGCCTTTGTGGCTTCGGTTACCATGTGGTTCTCCTGCAGACCCAGTGGATTGGCCGGACAGGGCTTGCCCCCTCCGGCCGGAAGCAACGGTTTGGCGGGATCAGACCGCGAACATCAGCAGCAGGGCGATCAGGAATGAAAAGATCCCCAGCGCTTCGGCAAAGGCGATGCCGACGAAGAGGTTGGCCATCTGGCCCGGGGCGGCCGACGGGTTGCGCAGCGCACCCGACAGGAAGTTGCCCGCGATGTGGCCCACACCGATACCGGCACCGCCCAGACCGATTGTGGCCAGACCTGCACCGATGAATTTGCCCATTTCTGCGATATCGCCTTCCATAGCTTTCAGCTCCTTATGGAATGTGGATTGGATTGGTTGATCGTCCGGACCCTAGTGGTGCGCCCCGCCGACGGCATCGCGCAGATAGACGCAGGTCAGAATGGTAAAGACGTAAGCCTGAACAACCGCGACAAGCAGTTCCAGACCGTAGATTGCCGTCACGGCGCCGACCACGACGGGCGAAACGACCGCCAGGGATGCAAAGCCTGCAATCACCTTGATCACCGCATGGCCGGCCATCAGGTTGCCCGCAAGCCGGATCGAATGGCTGACAGGACGCACGAAGTAAGAGATTACCTCGATCACCGCCAGGATCGGGCGCACGGCCAGCGGGGCCGACGACACCCAGAACATGCTGAGAAAGCCGATGCCGTTCCTGATGAAGCCAAGGATCGTGACGCCAAGGAACACCATCAGCGCCAGCGTCACCGTGACGGCGACATGGCTGGTCGTGGTGAAGCTGGTCGGAACCAGACCAAGCAGATTGGCAAACAGGATGAACAGGAACAGGGTCATGACATAGGGAAAGTATTTGACCCCGTCATGGCCGGTCACCTCTTCGACCATGTTGTAGATGAAGCCGTAGATCATCTCTGCCACGGACTGCGTGCGCGACGGAATGATCGCGCGGCGGCGGGTGCCCAGAACCAGCAGACCCGCGATGCACAGAACCGCAATCGCCATCCACAGCGTCACGTTGGTGACCGTGTACCAGTAGATCTCCGTCCCGCCAAACAGGGGCTTGATCACGAACTGATCCATCGGGTGAATCGCAAATCCGCTGCTTTCGCCTTCCGTGGTCACTCTATCCGCCCCCGTCGCTGAACCCGGGCTTGCCCGCGTCCTGTTGTTTCTTCATCTGGTCCGCCGTGCGCAGCATCGTCTTGATGCCGGCGGCGAACCCGAAAAGCGCGAAGATGATCAGGAAAACGGGAAGGGTGCCGAACAGCACATCCAACCCGTAACCAATCCCCATGCCGATCACCATGCCGGTCACGAGTTCGATGATCATCCGCCAGGCCACCTCGCCCTGCGAAAAGCCTGTGCCCACCGATGCGTCAGCCTTTACGGCCTGGCCCTTCACCCGGTTCAGCCGCGCTTCCAGGGCGCGCAGCCGGTCGGGATCGGGTTCGTCAGCCATCTCTGCGTCCCCTTGGCAGTCGCGCGGAAGCTACGGGGGGTGCAGGGATGAGTCAAGCGTCGATCTGCCCTGCGGCAATCTGTTTAGATCATTGATATATCGATAGTATTCGTGCTGTCATCCGGATGCGCACCGCGTCGGGCACAGCAGATCGGGTCCGCGCCGCCCTTTTGCCATATTCAACCGGATGGTTGACGATATGCCGCCTGCGCGACATAGATTTGCCATGTCGAACCCGCTTGATCAGGTCTTTTCCGCGCTTGCCGATCCCACGCGGCGCGCGATCCTTGCACTGCTTCTGGAAGATGACATGGCCGTCACCGATGTGGCCGAACCCTTCGCCATGTCGCTGGCCGCGATTTCCAAGCATCTTTCCGTGCTGGCCGAGGCCGGGCTGATCACGCAGGAAAAGCGCGGCCGCGTGAAATGGTGCAAGCTGGAACCCGACGCGCTGCGCACCGCCTCTGTCTGGATGCAGGGCTTCGGCCAGTTCGAGGCGGTCGATCTGGACGGGTTGGAAAGGTTCCTTGCGGCAGAGCTGGGCGACCCCGGCCCTGACGCCCCGCCCGCTTCATTTTCTGTTTGAAGATATCCTGGGGGTCCGGGGGCAAAGCCCGCGCCGCTCAGCCCGCGAACCACCCTGCATAGGTCTGGCGCAGCACATTCTTTTGCACCTTGCCCATGGCATTGCGCGGCAATTCCGCCACCACGACCGCCGCCTTGGGCTGCTTGAACCGTGCCAGCCGTCCGCCGATCCCAGACAGGACTTGGGCGGCCTCCAGCCGGACGCCCGCCTTCGGCACCACAACAGCAAAGACCGCCTCGCCGAAATCGGGATGGGGCAGGCCGATGACGGCGCTTTCCTGCACGCCCGGCACCGCGTCCAGAAGCATTTCCACCTCTTTGGGGTAAACGTTGAAACCGCCCGAGATGATCAGGTCCTTCATCCGGCCGACGATCTTCAGATACCCGTCGGCATCAAGCCGGCCCAGATCGCCGGTCTGGAAGAAGCCGTCAGGGCGCAGCTCTTCGGCTGTCTTTTCCGGCATCTTCCAGTAACCGGCGAAGACATTCGGCCCGCGCACCTCGATCTGGCCGATGTGCCCTGTGGCGACCTCGGTGTCGCCTTGCGTCAGGCGCAGCTCTACCCCCGGCAGTGGGAAGCCGACTGTGCCCGCCCGCCGCTCGCCGTCATAGGGGTTGGAGGTGTTCATGTTCGTCTCGGTCATCCCATAGCGCTCCAGAATCCGCTGCCCGGTGCGGGCCTCAAACGCCTGATGGGTTTCGGCCAGAAGCGGGGCAGAGCCGGAGACGAACAGACGGACATGCGCCACAAGATCGCGGTCAAGCCGGGGGTCGGACAGAAGACGCGTGTAGAAGGTGGGCACGCCCATCATCGCCGTGGCCTGCGGCAGAAGGTGCAGGACAGTGTCCGCATCAAACCCGGGCAGAAAGATCATCGCGCCCCCCGTCAGCAGCGAGACATTCGAGGCGACAAACAGACCATGGGTGTGAAAGATCGGCAGGGCGTGCAGCAGCACGTCGTCTGCAGTAAACCGCCACAATTGCGCCAGCGCCTGCGCATTGGACAAAAGGTTGCGCTGGGTCAGCATCGCACCCTTCGACCGGCCCGTCGTGCCGGAGGTGTAAAGAAGGGCGGCAAGATCATCCGGCCCGCAGGGGGCCGGATCGAAACCATCAGGCTGCGCTGCGGCGGCATCTGTCAAGGTGCCGCCGCCCTTTGCATCCAGCGTCAGCAGGGCCGCGCCGTGCCGGGCGGCCATGGGGGCAAGCGATGCCTGCCGCGCGGGGTCGCACAGAAAGACGCGGGGCGTCGCATCGCCAAGGAAATGGGCCACCTCCCCAGGGGTATAGGCGGGATTGAGCGGCAGGAAGACGGCACCCAGGGCAACGGCGGCCCCGTAAAGCGCCAGCGCCTCGGGGGTCTTGGCGACCTGTGCGGCGATCCTGTCGCCCTTGCCCACGCCCATCCCGTGCAGGGCATGCGCCTGCCGCCCGATCAGCCGCAGAAAGGTGTCACCCGTCAGGGTGGTGCCGTCCTGCAGGATCAACAGCGGGCTGTGGCGGCCGGACAGCGGGGCGAACAGCGCGTCATGAAGCGGGTTGGTCATGTCGTGGCCTGTGCGGACGGCTGCGCCTGTGATGGCACGCGCCGCTGGGCGGCTCAACCCTCAGAAGTTGAGGGTCACGTTTGGCAGGCGCAGTTCGTTGATCAGGTCGCGCACTTCCTGACGCGCCGCAATGTTCGAAATATTCAGCTGGTCCACCCCGGTATCCTTGAGGTCAAGCAGGGTCAGGCCGCGCGGAAACAGTTCGCGGAAGATCACCCGTTCGGAAAAGCCGGGCACCACACGAAAACCGATGCGCCTTGACAGGTCTTCCAGCGCCTGGCCGACCTTTTTCTTGTTGTGCATCTGCTGCGCACCCAGGCGGTTGCGCAAGACGACCCAGTCGATCGGCTTCAGCCCGGCCTGCGCCCGCAGCTGGCGGGCGTTCCAGACCATTTCGGAATAGATCGACGGCCCTTTCACCTTGCCGGTTTCGGCATCCACCCGCGCCAGCAGGTCGAAATCGACGAAGCTGTCATTCAGCGGCGTGATCAGCGTGTCGGCAAGGGAATGGGCGACCTGGCTGAGGCGGGTGTGCGACCCGGGGCAATCGATGACGATGAAATCGCATTCGGCCTCCATCGCTGCAATCGCTGCCGACAGGCGCTGGTCAAAGGCGTTCTCGGCGGGGCCGAGCGCCTCTTTTTCCACCTCGGGCAGGTCGCGGTAGTCGGGGGTGGGCAGGTCAAGTCCGCTGCGCTCCAGATAGGCGCGGCGATTCTCGACATAGCGGCCAAAGGTTTTCTGGCGCACGTCAAGGTCAAGCGCGCCGACGCGGTGGCCCATGCGGGCCAGCGCCGTTGCCACGTGCATACAGGTGGTCGATTTTCCCGAGCCACCCTTTTCGTTCCCCACAACGATGATATGCGCCATGTCCCGGCCCCCGCTTACGAAGAAAAAGGCGCGCCGTTCCCCGGCGCGCCTTCTCTATATGTTGTGTGCAATCCGTTGGAAAGCACCGGACGCTCAGAATGCAAGACCCGCGTACTTGTTCTTGAACTTCGACACACGGCCACCGGTGTCAATCAGCTTGGCCGCGCCCCCGGTCCAGGCGGGGTGCGCCAGCGGATCGATGTCCAGCGCCATCTGGTCGCCCGGCTTGCCCCAGGTCGATTTGGTCCGGAACACGGTGCCATCGGTCATCTTGACGTCGATGACGTGATAATCGGGGTGAATGCCCTGTTTCATGATCCGGATCCTTATTCGTCTTTGGCTTTGTACGTGGTGTCTTCGGTGATCCGGGCGGATTTGCCGCGACGGTCCCGCAGGTAATACAGCTTGGCGCGGCGCACGCGGCCACGGCGGACCACTTCGATCGAATCGATGTTGGTCGAATACAGCGGAAACACCCGTTCCACGCCTTCGCCGAAGGAGATCTTGCGCACGGTGAACGAGGCGCTGATCGTGGCCCCGCCCTTGCGGCCGATCACGACACCCTCGTAAGCCTGAACGCGGCTGCGGGTGCCCTCGGTCACCTTGTAGCCGACGCGCACGGTGTCGCCGGCCTTGAAATCGGGGATGGTCTTGCCGAGGCTGGCAATCTGCTCGGCCTCAAGCTGCGCGATAAGGTTCATCGCAGGTCCTTTCAAATGCTCGCGGTTCTGCCCGCGAAGTGATGCCGCCCTAGAGCTCTTGGTCTTCGTCCGGGTCCCTACCATGCGACGCACAGTAAGCCCGCCAGAGGTCAGGCCTGCGTTCTTTCGTCAGCCTTTCGGCCATTCCCCTGCGCCAGTCGGTGATGTTCGCGTGATGCCCCGACAGAAGAACCCCGGGTATCGCGCGACCTTCCCAGACAGGGGGTTTCGTATACTGCGGAAACTCAAGAAGACCCTCCGAAAAGCTTTCCTCTTCGGCGGAGTCCTGATTCCCAAGCACGCGCGGTATAAGGCGGACGGTCGCATCAAGCAAGGCCTGTGCGGCAATCTCGCCCCCGGTCAGGACAAAGTCACCCAGACTGACCTCTTCCAGCCTGTGATGGTCGATGACGCGCTGATCGACGCCTTCGAACCGGCCGCAGAGCAGGGTGATCCCCTGCCCGGCCGCCCAGCGCCGGGCCATGCCTTGGGTAAAGGGTGTGCCGCGCGGCGACAGGCAGACAACCGGCCAATGCCGCCGGTCCGGCGGCGTGCCTTCGGCAGCCGCGCGCAGGGCACGGTCCACCACATCGGCGCGCAGCACCATTCCGGCACCGCCCCCGGCCGGGCTGTCATCGACATTGCGGTGCCGCCCCTCGCCGAAGCTGCGCAGATCAAACGTCTGCAGCGACCACAGGCCGAACTCCAGCGCCCTGCCCGTCAGGCTCAGTCCCAGCGTGCCAGGAAAAGCATCGGGGAACAGCGTGATCACACGGGCTTTCCAGGCCGAGGCAACCACGCGCGGTTCTTCCATCAGGTCACGCGGAACGGCCGAGGCCGAAATGTTCAGCCGCCCGTGAGATCTGGGCGTCTGGTCCGGGGGCGGGGCCATTACTCCAGCCCTTCGGGCAGATCGACGATCACCCGGCGCGCGGCCAGATCGACGGTCGGAACCACGGCCCGGGTAAAGGGCAGCAGCAGCGCCGTCTTCATGCCGGGACCGGTGATTTCCAACAGGTCGCCCGCGCCATGATTGTAGACGGCAAGAACCTTGCCAATCGGCGCGCCGCCGGTGTCATGAACGTCAAGGCCGATCAGATCAGCGTGATAGAATTCATCGTCGCCAACTGCGGGAAGCTTTTCGCGCGCGACATACAGGCTTGTGCCCCTCAGCGCATCGGCCTGCTCTTTGGTCAGCACGCCCGATAGGCGCACGCCAAGTCCATTTGCCACGGCGCGGGTCAGCGTCACGTCAAAGCTGCGGCTGCCGTCTTCGGTGAAGAGCGGGCCGTAGCGGACAATGGCCTTGGGGTCAGTGCAGAAGCTTTTCAGACGCACCTCGCCCTTGACCCCGAACGATCCGGCGATGGCACCGACGCAGACGCGATCCGGTTGGGTCATGCTGTCACTTTCCGGCGGAATCGGGCGGCCCGGCCGGGGCCGCCCGCAGGGGGATCACTCGGCGGCGGCTTCGGCGCCGCGGGCGGCCTTTTTCTTGGCCAGCTCCGCCATGCGCTTGCCGGGAACGGCCGCCTTGGGGTTGTTGCGCAGGGTCTTTTCCCTCAGGCCGGCAGCTTCCAGCATCCGCGCGATCCGGTCGGTCGGCTGCGCACCCTGGCCCAGCCAGTACTGGATGCGTTCGACGTTCATCCTGATCCGGTCTTCGCTGTCCTTGGCCAGCAGCGGGTTATAGACGCCCAGCTTTTCCAGAAAGCGGCCATCGCGCGGCATGCGGCTGTCGGTGGCAACGATGGAATAGAACGGCCGCTTCTTGGAGCCGCCGCGGGCAAGACGGATTTTCATGGACATGGGGTGGTCTCCTTGGGTTTGGTTTGAACCGGGCAAGCCCCGGTCATTTCTGCAGGTTTTCGTGATGCCTGATGACTTCCGAGATGATGAAGCTCAGGAATTTCCGCGCAAAATCGGGATCAAGATCGGCTTCTTGCGAAAGCCGTTCCAGACGTTCGATCTGCTGCGCCTCGCGCGCCGGGTCGGACGGCGGCAGGTTGTGGTCGGCCTTGAGGCGGCCCACCGCCTGCGTCTGCTTGAAGCGTTCGGCAAGCGTGTAGACAAGGATCGCGTCCAGCCTGTCGATGCTGTCGCGATGGTCCCTGAGCAGCGCCTGGGCAAGGGATGCGGCGTCGGTCATGCCGCCCACCGGAACGTTTGAACCGCGTATGCATTCGGTTTGACGTTCGGATACAGGCAAACACGGCTGGTCATTGCCTGGCCTCCGGCACGGGGTGACGGTAGACGAGTGAACCGCCTTCCGAGACAGGGTTTGCGGCACGCATGGCACCCATGCGTTCGGCAAGCCTGATGGAGCGGGCGTTGTTGGGGTCGATATAGCTGACGGCGCTGTTCCAGCCGAGACTGTTCCAGGCATAGGCGCGCGCGGCGGTAGCCGCTTCAAATGCCAGGCCCTTCCCTTCGGCGGCAGGGAGCCAGATCGACCAGGCAATCTCATGCTCCGGCCAGCCTTCGGGAAACCACGGGCCGGCCATGCCAAGCGGCGTCTCATCCCCTTTGGCGTGGAAGATGAACATGCCAAAGCCGCGATGCACCCAATGCCCGGTCATGTGGCCCATGGCACGCCAGGACTGGTTCCGGTCACAGGGGCCACCGACAAACCTGGCGCGATCAGAGGTCAGAAACGCGGCACAGGGTTCGAAATCGCCGGGCTGAGGCGCGCGAAGGAACAGGCGCTCCGTCTCCAGCACCGGTGTGTTGCTGAGTGTAATGGTCGACCGCGTGATCATGCCAGACCCCGCAGATCATGCACCAGAACCACATCATCGGGGTCGATGCCGGGACGCGCCGAAAACGTGCCGCCCAGACGCCTGGCAAGGGCGACCGACCGCGTGTTGCCGGGGGTTATGTAATTGACAAGGTGATCCCAGCCGAAGGTTGCACGCGCCCAGTGCATCACATGGCGGGCCGCCTCGGCGGCGATGCCGCGCCCTTCGGCAGCGGGGGTGACGAACCACCCGAGTTCGGGTTCGGGGTAACCCTGCGGTCGATAGATGCCGACTTCGCCAAGATATTGGCCGCTGGCGCTGTCATCCACGCTGAACGGACCATAGCCCATCAGCGGCCATTGCCCGACTTCGGATGCCCAGACACGCCAGGCGGCGTTGACATCAAGCGGTCCGCCTTCCCACACGGATCGGTCAGAGGCATAGAAGGATGCGCGATGTGCAAAATCGGCCATCACCGGCATCCGCAGTGTCAGACGCGGTGTTCTCAGGGTCGGGGCCAGAGATAAGGTGGCATGGGCCGGGGGGGTGATCATGCGCGCAGCCCCGCCTGGCGAATTTTCTGGCGAAAATTCAGGTCCGGGGAATTTTCGCCAGAAAATTCGCATATCCGCGCAGGCCGGTTCATTTCTTTTTCATCAGCCCCGATGGCAGGCACAGTCCATATGCCCGCACCGCGCAGTACCCAGCCCGCCACACCCTGGCAAAAATCCGCGAACGCCTGTTCCCCGGAGAAGGGACCACCCATGTAATGGGCCCGTTCGCTGGTGAAAACCCCGGCGCAGGCGGGAAAGTCACCAAGAGCCGCGGTGCGCAGCCGCAGGCGCGGCGTCTCGGTCACCGGCACGGCACTTGCCAAATCTGTCGCAGGCAACGCAGCCTTACCCTGTGGTGGTTGACGCCGGGGCGAGGTCATGCCTTGCCTCCGGTCAACCGATGGCGCCAGACCTGATCGTCCGGGTACATCCCCTGCGCCGCAGGGTCCAGCCGCGCGCCGAGCCGTTCGGCGACGCGGGCCGAGCGTTGGTTCGCGGGATCGACATAGCTGACGAGCGTGGAAAGACCGAGTGTTGCGAAAGCCCAGTCGCGCAGGCTGGCCGCGGCCTCGGTCGCATAGCCTTTGCCCTCATGCCCGGAATAGACGAACCAGCCGAGTTCCGGTTCCGGGAACAGCGGGCCTGCGTTGATGCCGACCTGCCCGACCGTCTCGCCGCTTTCGCGCAAATCGATCATCAGCGCGCCGTGGCCGAAGAGGGTCCAGAGTGCAACGTCATGGCAGAAGATGCCCCAGGCGTCGCGCGCCTTGTAAGGCCCGCCCATCCCGATCGACCGATCCGAGCCGAGGAAGGCTGCATAGTTCGGCCAATCCTCCGCCACCGGCGGGCGCAGCGTCAGCCGCACGGTCTGTAGGATGGGCCGGTTCATTTCTTTTTCATCAGCCCCGACAGCCCCGATGGCAGGGTCAGCCCCTTGCCCATCCCGCCCGGTCCGCCAAACCCTGCGGGTAGCTTGCCCTGCATGGCCTTTGCCGCCTGCTCCATCTGGTCGGGCGACATCGCCGACGGGTCGGGCAGGCCGCCCTTGCCCATCATCTGTTTCATGGCGGCCTTCATCATGCCGCCCTTGCCCATCTTCTTCATCATGTCCGCCATCTGGCGGTGCTGTTTCAGCAATTTGTTGAGGTCTGAAACGTCAAGACCCGCCCCCGCGGCAATGCGCCGTTTCCGGCTGGCCTGCAGCAGGTCGGGGTTGGCGCGTTCCTTTCTGGTCATCGAATTGATCAGGGCGATCTGGTGGCGCAGCATCCTGTCGTCAAAGCCCGCATCGGCCGCCGCCTTCTGCATCTTGCCCATGCCGGGCATCATGCCCATGACGCCCTGCATCCCGCCCATCTTCAGCATCTGGTCAAGCTGGCCCTTCAGGTCGTTCATGTTGAACAGGCCCTTCTGGAACCGCTTCATCATGCGTTCGGCCTGTTCGGCCTCAAACGTTTCCTGCGCCTTTTCGACCAGGGCCACGATATCGCCCATGCCCAGAATGCGGCCCGCGACCCGGTCCGGTTCAAAGGTTTCAAGGGCGTCCATCTTTTCGCCAAGCCCGACAAAGCGGATCGGCTTGCCGGTAACGGCGCGCATCGACAGGGCGGCACCCCCGCGCCCGTCGCCATCCATCCGGGTCAGCACGACACCGGTGATGCCGACCTTGCCATCGAATTCGGTGGCGACGTTCACCGCATCCTGCCCGGTCAGGCCATCGACCACCAGCAGCGTTTCGCGCGGCTGGGCGATGTCGCGCACCGCCTGCACCTCGTCCATCAGCACGTCGTCGATGTGAAGGCGCCCGGCGGTGTCAAGCATGAACACGTCATAACCGCCAAGGCTCGCCTGGGTCTTTGCACGGCGGGCGATCTGGACGGCGGTCTCGCCCCTGACGATGGGCAGGGTATCCACGCCGATCTGCGCGCCAAGGATCTGCAATTGTTCCATGGCCGCAGGGCGGTTGGTGTCGAGCGAGGCAAGCAGAACCCGCTTGCCGTTGCGTTCCTTCAGACGCTTGGCCAGCTTGGCCGTGGTGGTGGTCTTGCCCGAACCCTGCAGGCCGACCATCAAGATCGCCGCAGGCGGGTTGTCGATTTTCAGCGCATCGGCAGGACCGTCGCCCGACAGCACGCGGATCAACTCGTCATGGACGATCTTGACAACCTGCTGGCCCGGCGTGACCGACCGGGTCACGGCCTGACCGGTTGCCTTGTCCTGCACGGACTTGACGAAATCACGGGCGACGGGAAGGGAAACGTCGGCTTCCAGCAGGGCGGTGCGCACCTCGCGCAGGGCGGTGGCGACATCGGCATCGCTCAGCGCACCCTGCCTTGTCAGCCGGTCGAACACGCCGCCAAGGCGTTCTGACAGAGTCTCGAACAAGGCCAGTCTCCTGATGTACCCTGCCCCGAAAGGGATCAGGATGAACAAAACGCCGATGTCGCCCATGGGCGCAACGCGCTGATGGGCGGCGATCCCGGAAAAGATCCGGGACCGGAAGAGCAGTGCGCCTCCGGGATCGGGCTGCGGTTAATCCCGTTGGATGGCAAAGTCAAGCAATGGGTACTGGCCGGCGCAAGGCCGGGCACTACCCTTGCGGGCAGCGGTTGCAGGCCGCGGGTTGCGGTGCGGGGGGCAGCGGTATGGCTGATGGCGTGATCTATGTGGCAGAGGGCAGCGACTATCTGGACCTTGCCGTACAGTCGGCGCGCAGTTTGAAGGCGCTGAACCCGGAAATCCCGATCGATCTTTTCACCGATCAGGCGATGGGCACCGGACTTTTCGACAGCGTAAAGCCGATCCCTGCCGGCCCGACAGCAAAACTGGCCAGCCTGCCCGTGACCCGTTTCGACCGCACGCTTTATCTGGATTGCGACACCCTGTGCCTTGCGCCGCTGGATGACCTTTTCGACATCCTGACCCGGTTCGAACTGGCGATTGCACATGACGTTCGGCGCACGTCGGATCTGATCCGCGAGGGGGCCGCCGAATCTCCTCCCTATGCGTTCCCGCAGATGAACGCCGGGGTGATGCTGTACCGGCGCTCGACAGTCATGCGCGGCTTTCTGCGGGACTGGCAGAAGGCCTATGCTGCGGCCGGAAAGCCGCGGGATCAGCCGACCCTTCGCGATCTGCTGTGGTCCAGCGACCTGCGGTTCTATGTTCTTCCGCCCGAGTTCAACCTGCGGCGTGTGACGGTGCTGGACGCCTGGGAACCGCTCGATGCCCGCCCGACGATCCTGCATTCGCACCGTCTGCTGCAGCACCTGCGCGGTGCGCCCGACCGGCTGACCACCCTGACCGAGATCCTGCCTGCAGAACGTCTTGCGCGGGCCGAAGAATGGCGCCGGTGCCTTGTGGCCGATCCGGCGCAGGGCGGCGATGCCGTGGCCGCCTATCACAGCGCGGAAGCTGCCCTGACCGGCCGTGAAAGGCCGCAGCGGGACGGAACGGCCACGGTCTTTCGCGACGAGGGCCAAGGCGGCAACCGGCCCGGCGGCCATGCGCGGCGGCCCGGGGCACGATCCCGTCGGAAAAGGGACCTTGCCCCATGACCGCTTTCGATCCGGCCCGCCCGTCCCGATCCTTCGGCGCTGCGGGCACAGTCGGTGCAAAGCGCCGGTCCGGCGGGTTGCACTTGCAGTCGGGGTGATTGCAGGTAGCTTCGGCACCGGCGCGCAGGGGTGCCGGCACCAGCAGGCAAGAGTCCGGGCATGGGGTTCGACAACTGGGATGAAATCCGCACGGCCTTTCATGTGGCCCGCCTTGGCACGGTTTCGGGTGCCGCCGAAGCGCTGGGCGTGCATCATGCAACCGTGATCCGCCATATCGACGCGCTGGAAAAACGGCTGGGAACAAAGCTGTTTCAGCGCCATGCCCGCGGCTACACCCCGACCGAGGCCGGCCGGGACCTGCAGGCGGTCGCCCTGGCCACGGAAGATCAGTTCAGTCAGCTGGCCGGCCGCATCCGGGGCCAGGTCGATACGGTGACGGGCGAGCTTCTTGTCACCTCCATCGCCGGCGTCGCACCCCTTGTGGCCCCCGTCTTTGTCTCGTTCCAGGCGGCGCATCCCGGCGTCAGGGTCCGCTTCATGGCAGACACCCGGGTGTTCCGGCTGGAATATGGCGAGGCGCATGTCGCCCTGCGTGCGGGTGCCATTCCCGAAGAGCCCGACAATGTCGTCCAGCCGCTGGCGCGGATGCACGCCGGCCTTTACGCCGCAAAGGCCTATGTCCGCGCCCATGGTGCCCCGGCCGACGAGGCCGGTTTCGCCGGACACCGCTTTGTGACGACACATGGCGAGGCGCTGCGCGCACCGTTCCACCGCTGGCTGCGCGACCGTGTCAGCGACGAGGCTTTCTGCTTTGTCGCTTCGGACACCTCAACAATGGCCGCAGCGATCCGCGCCGGGGCGGGGATCGGGTTTCTGACGGTTCACGAGGCACAGAACGACCCGGACCTGATCGAGATCATGCCGTCGCGACCCGAATGGGAAGTACCGCTTTGGCTGGTGACCCATGTCGATCTTCACCGCACCCCCAAGGTGCAGGCCTTTGTCGCCCATATCAGGGAAGCTGCCAAAAGCTGGGACGCGCTTTGACCGGCCGGGGCGGGGCCAGGGGCGGGCATCTGGCGATGCTTGCCTTTTCGGCGCTGGTTGCCGGATCATTCTCACTTGGATCGCTGGCCGCACCGCTGATTGATCCCGCCGCCCTGAGTGCGGTTCGCTTTCTTCTGGCCGGCGGTGTCATCGGCGCGGCGGCACTTGCCACCGAAGGTTTGCCCCGGTCAGCAACGCGGGCGCCCTGGCGCTATGGGGTGCTGGGCGGATTGCTTGCCATATACTTCGTTGCGATGTTCGAAGGCCTGAAATCCGCGCCCCCGGTTTCGGCGGCTGCAGTCTTTACCCTGACCCCCATGATGGCGGCCGGTTTCGGGTGGCTCCTGCTTGGCCAGAGGATGTCATCCCGCATCGCACTGGCGCTGGCGATCGGGGCGGCCGGTGCCCTTTGGGTGATCTTTCGCGGCAACTTTGCCGCCCTTGCGGGGCTCAAGATCGGTCAGGGAGAGGCGGTCTATCTCGGGGGCTGTCTGGCCCATGCCGCCTATACGCCGATGGTGCGCAAGCTGAACCGGGGTGAACCGGCGGTGATCTTTACCTTCGGCACGCTGGCTGCGGGATGCCTGTTGCTGATGCTCTGGGGGTTGCGATCTATCCTGTCCACTGACTGGGCCGCCTTGCCGCAGGTCTTCTGGATCACCCTGATCTACCTGGTTGTCTTTGCGACAGCGGCAAGTTTCCTGTGCATCCAGTATGCAACCCTGCGGCTTCCGTCGTCCAAGGTCATGGCCTATACCTATCTTGTCCCGAGCTGGGTCATCCTGTGGCAGATTGCCCTGGGGCTGGAGCGTCCGGGCCTGGCGGTATTGCCCGGCGTGGGTCTGACTGCCCTGGCGCTGGTCCTGCTGCTCAAGGACGAAGGGGTTGAGCGGCGAACGGATTCAGCGGGGCGCTGAAACAGCATTCCGCCGCCTGCCGGGCGGCAAAATCTTTCCGATCCGGGGAAATAGGGTTGCGATTCCGGGCAGGGGCCACGATGGCACAAGGACCCTTCCTGCACACACACCAAAGGCCAGCGCCCGACCCGGCGGGGGCGAAGCGGCGGCTGGCGGGCGGGGCGGGGGGCGGACTGGCCGCAGTCATCTGTCCGGCGGCCTTGATCCACGCCGCCTGCACCCGGAAGCTTCCCTTCAGCACGGCGATTTTACTTGACGATCTGCCACCGCCTGCTAAATGAATGAATGTTCATTCACGCTGCGGCGCGGCAATATCGGGAAACACCGCAAGATGACGCTACAGTCCCCGGACCTTCGTCTGCAAGCCGCACCGGATGCGCGGCAGTCGGGCATTCTGGATGCCATTCGCGCCTCGTTCATCGAAAAGGGCTTCGATGGTGCCTCGATGCAGGACCTTGCGCGCGCCGCCGGGATGAGCGTGGGGAACTTCTACCGGTACTTTCCGTCGAAGGATGCGATCATCGCGGCCATCGCGATGCGGGATCTGGCCGATGTGGAAGCCGAATTTGCGACGGTCATCGGCTCGGACGATCCGCTTGGAATGCTGCGGCTGGCCCTGCGCCGCTACATTTGCGAAACATGCCATTCCGATGGCGCGCTTTGGGCCGAAATCAACGCAGCCGCCCGCCGCAAACCCGCAATCGGCGCTGCCGTGGGGCATCTTGAAAGCTGCATCCGCAACTACCTGACCACTGTCTTTGCGGCGGTGACCGGCCAGCCGTTTGCCGAGGCGCAGCGGCGCTATGGCAGCCATGCCTCGCTGATCCTGATGATGGTCCAGGCCAGCGGAATGCGGTTTCCCGACGAAGGCGCATCAGAGGAACGTGACCTCGATGAGCTTATCCTGCGAACGATAGACAGAACTCTAGATGAAATTGCCAACGATGCGTCAAAAGGCTGACATGAAACGGATGCCCCTTCTTATCGCCGCACTTGCGGCTGTCCTTGGTCCCGCAGGGATCGGGTCTGTCCCGGCCTTGGCCCAGACCGGGGCCGCCAGCCCCGAAACCCAGGCGACAGCCCTTCCCGCAATCACGGTGTCCACCGTGTCGCGCCGGGTTCTGCGCGACCGTGTCATCGGTTCCGGTCTGGTAACGCCGGTCGAACGGGTGCTGGTGCAACCCTTGATCGAAGGGCAGCCTATCGAGTCCCTTGAGGTGGAGGTCGGCGATATCGTGACCAAGGGCCAGGTGCTTGCCCGGCTGTCAGGTTCAACGCTGAAGCTGCAGCAAAGCCAGCTTGCGGCATCGCGGGCTTCGGCGGTTGCGGCAATCGCCCAGGCCGAAGCGCAGCTGCTGGACGCCAAATCGGCCTCGGACGAGGCGACACGCATCAACGAACGCACACAGCAACTGCGCGCGCAAGGGTCATCTTCGCAGGCGGCGGCGGATACGGCCTCGTCCAATGCCGTTTCCGCGGCGGCGCGCGTCACGGTGGCTGTCCAGGGGCTGGAAGCGGCCAAGGCGCAACTGGCGCTGGTTGATGCGCAGATCGAAGATGTGAAACTGCAACTGTCGCGGACCGAAGTCGTGGCCCCCGTTGCGGGCGAAATCGTGGCGCGCTCTGCCCTGGTGGGCGGCATCGCGACCGCGCAGTCAGAGCCGATGTTCGCGATCATCCGTGACAGAGAACTGGAACTGCGCGCCGATTTTGCCGAACGTTTCATGCTGAAGATCAAGCCCGGACAGAAGGTTGTGATGCGTGGCGTGGGCCAGCCTGAGTCGCTGACCGGGACTGTCCGGCTGGTGGACCCGGCCATCGCCGAAGCCTCGCGGCTGGGGCAGGCGCGGGTGACCATCGATGATCCGACGATGGTGCGCACCGGCATGTTCATGGATGCCGAAGTGCTTGTCGCCGAACGCGAAACGCTGGCGGTTCCGGTGACAGCCGTGGGAGCGGGCGACACTGGTGCAACGCTGATGCGCGTCACGGACGGGCTGGTCGAACGGGTGCCGGTTGAACTGGGCATCCGCGACGGTGGCTTTGTCGAAGTGCTGAGCGGTGTCGCGGCCGGCGATCTGATTGTCACGAAAGCCGCAGCCTTTGTGCGCGAGGGGGACAAGATCAATCCCGTGCCCGACGCTGCCGGCACGAACTGAGGATACCGCGATGAACTTCTCTGCCTGGTCGATCAGAAACCCGATTGCACCCATCCTGGCCTTTGTCATGTTGCTTGTGCTGGGCTGGCAGGCGTTCAACGCCATGCCGATCACGCGCTTTCCGAACATCGACGTGCCGCTGGTTGCCGTGACCGTCACCCAGTCAGGTGCCGCACCTGCCGAGATGGAAGCGCAGGTGACAAAGCGGATCGAGGATGCCGTTGCCGGCATCACCGGCGTGAAGAACATTATCTCCACCGTCACCGACGGCGTGTCGCAGACCGCCGTGGAATTCCGCATGGAAGTGCCCACCGACAAGGCCGTGCAGGATGTGAAGGACGCGATCGATCAGATCCGGGGCGATCTGCCGGGCGATGTCGAAGCACCGATCGTGACGCGGATCGATGTGGAAGGTCAGGCAATCATGACCTTCGGCGTCTCTGCGCCGGACATGTCACTGGAAGAGCTGTCCTGGTTCGTGGATGACAGGATCACCCGTTCTTTGCAGGGGCGTCCCGGTATCGGCCGGGTTGACCGCTACGGCGGGGCCGAACGCGAAATACGGATCGAACTGGACCCGGTGAAGCTGGACAGTTTCGGCATCACCGCCGCCGCCGTGAATGCCCAGCTGCGTGCCACCAACGTCGATCTTGGCGCGGGCCGCGCCCGGATCGGCAGCAGCGAACAGGCAATCCGGACCCTGGGTGATGCCGAAACGGCAGAAAGCCTTGCCCAGACAACCATCGCCCTGCCATCGGGGCGCTTCGTGCGTCTGGGTGACCTGGGCGAGATTGTGGATACCTATCGGGAATTGCGGTCGTTTTCCCGGATGAATGGCGATCAGGTTGTCACCTTTGCGGTGTTCCGCGCCAAGGGGGCAAGCGAAGTCAGCGTTGCCGAAACCGTCAATCAGGTTGTGGACAAGATCCGGGCAGAAAACCCCGAAGTGGCGATATCGCTGGTCGATGACACCGTCTTTTACACCTACGGCAACTACAAGGCTGCGCTGCATACCCTGATCGAAGGGGCCATTCTGGCCGTTCTGGTGGTGCTGGCCTTTCTGAAGAACTGGCGCGCCACGCTGATCGCGGCCGTGGCCCTGCCGCTGTCCGCGATCCCGACCTTCTGGATCATGGACCTGCTGGGCTTTTCGCTGAACCTGATCAGCTTTCTTGCGATCACGCTGGCGACCGGCATTCTGGTGGACGATGCCATTGTCGAGATCGAGAACATCGCGCGCCACATCCGCATGGGCAAGACACCCTACCGGGCCGCGATCGAGGCTGCGGACGAAATCGGTCTGGCCGTGATTGCCACCTCGGCCACCATTGTTGCGGTCTTCGTGCCGGTATCCTTCATGCCCGGAATACCCGGGCAGTACTTCCGGCAATTCGGCCTGACCGTTGCCATTGCCGTGATCTTCTCGCTGCTGGTCGCGCGCCTGATCACGCCGATGATGGCCGCCTATCTGATGCGCGACAAGGACGCGGACGGGCACGAACAGAAAGACGGCTGGATCATGCGCGGCTATCTGCGCTTTGTGAAGGTAACCACATCGGGGCATCTTTGGGTGATCCCTGCCCGCTATCTGACGCTGGTTGCCGCAATCGGCGTGCTGGCGGTGTCGCTGTTCTTCATGCTGCGCATTCCGGGCAGCTTCATTCCGCCCGAAGATGTCAGCCGCATTCCGCTCAGCGTGGAACTGCCGCCGGGTGCCACTCTGGCGGAAACCGACCGGACCACCCAGGCGCTTGCGGCCCGCATCCGCGACATCGACGGGGTGAACAGCGTTTTCGTCCTTGGCGGCACCTCGCCGACCGGTGACCGCGATGTGCGGCGCGCCAGCGTGACGGTGCTGCTTGACAAGCTGGATCACTCGCTTTTGCACCGCGTGAGCGGGATTGCACGGGGCATTCCCGTTATCGGCCCCCTTCTGCCGGAACTTCAGGCCAAGGGACGCACCCGGCCGCAGAGCCAGATCGAGGCCGAAATCTTCACGGCAGTGAAAGTCATTCCCGATGTACGCGTGTTCAAGCTGAACGACCGGGGCGAGCGGGATCTGTCCTTCTCGATCCTGTCGTCGAACGAAGAGGATCTGAACACCGCCGTCGCCCGTCTGGAATCCGCCCTGCGCGGTGACCCGGCCCTGGCCGATGTCGCCTCCGAGGGCGCTTTGCCGCGCCCGGAAATCCAGATCACCCCGCGCAAGGAAGAGGCCGCGCGTCTGGGCATCACCACGGCGCAGATCGCCGAGGTGATCCGCGTTGCCACGATCGGCGATGCGGACGCAGCCCTGGCCAAACTGTCCATCGACAACCGCCTGATTCCGGTGCGGGTCCAGCTGAACGAAGCCTCGCAGCAGGATGTGGCCCGTCTGGCCGCCCTGAAGGTGCAGGCGGCGAACGGCATGGCCGTGCCGCTGAGCTCGGTGGCTGATGTGCGCATCGCCGAAGGTCCCAGCATGGTCGACCGTCTGAACCGCGAACGCCGCGCCACCATCGGGGCCAACCTTCCCCTGGGCGTTGCCCTTGGCACCGCCACCGAGCGGTTCAACGAGATTGTCAACAGTGTGGAGCTTCCGCCCACCGTGCGGGTTCAGGAAGCGGGCGATGCCGAGATCCAGCAGGAAGTGGCGGCGGCCTTCGGCAATGCCATGGTCATGGGGCTCATGCTGGTGCTGACGGTGCTGATCCTGCTGTTTGCCAGCGTGATTCAGCCCTTCACCATCCTGTTCTCGCTGCCCCTGGCGATCGGCGGCGTCGCGGCGGCGCTGATTGTGACCGGCAGCCCGGTATCGATGCCGGTCCTGATCGGGATCCTGATGCTGATGGGCATTGTCACCAAGAACGCCATCCTTCTGGTGGATTTCGCCATAGAAATGCGCCGGCAGGGCATGGATCGCTTTGCCGCCGTGATCGAGGCCGGACACAAGCGGGCGCGTCCCATCGTCATGACATCCATCGCGATGGCGGCGGGGATGCTGCCCTCTGCCCTGGGCGTGGGCGAGGGCGGATCGTTCCGCGCGCCGATGGCTGCCGCTGTCATCGGCGGCATCATCGCATCGACCGTGCTGAGCCTTGTGATCGTGCCCGCCTTCTTCCTGGTCATGGATGATCTGTCCTCGCTGCTTGGCCGGTTGTTCAAGCGGTTCATCGGACCGAAGGAAGACGAGCCTGTCGAACCTGCAGGCCATGAACTGGCCGCCCGGATTGCGGCCAGTTCGGCCGAGATTGCCGCGCTGGAAACGCGGATCGGGTCACTGGAACAGGGAACCTTCGGAAGGCGCGGGCCAAAGACGCTGCACGTGGCGGAATGATATGCGGCCTCGCGCGCAGAACCCCGCGCGCCAACCGCAGCCGGTGCCGGGGATGCCCATGCAGCGGACAAGACCCGCAGGCGAACCTGACAGGGTGCTGAAGCGGCGGCCTGGCCGCATGAGCGGCCGGACAAGGCTTCGCAGGCCCGGGAAAGGGATTGCCCCTGTGGGCGGAAGGGTGCCCCCCAGACCGGTCAGGCCGGGAGAAGCAGAGGCCAGCGCCCGCCGGGGGCGGGGCGGGGGCCTTGGCCCCCAGCCCGTCCTGATCCCGGCGTTGTGCTGGGCCAAGGGCGATGGCCCCTGCCATAGGAGCGGCGATGGCGCTGTCATCAGTTCGGGCGGGATCAGGAAACGCATCGCGTTTCCCCCGCCCGCGCGGGACAGCGCCCCGGAGACCGGCAGGTCCGGAAGGGACAGAGGTCAGCGCCCGACCCGGCGGGGGCGAAGCGCCCGCCGGGGGCGGGCGCTGGCCGGGGGCTTTGGGCCCCCGGCCGGTCCTGATGCCAGCCTTGCGCTGTTGCAGGGGCGATGGCCCCTGCCATTGAGGCGGTGATGGTGCCTTCGCCCGTTCGGGCGGGAACAGGAAACGCATCGCGTTTCCCCCGCCCGCGCGGGACGGT
>JADCEF010000033.1 GCA_020250445.1 Rhodobacter sp. | reverse complement strand
CAGAGGCCAGCGCCCGGCCCGGCGGGTGCAAAGCGCCCGCCGGGGGAGGGGCGGGCGCTGGCCGGGGGCTTTGGCCCCCGGCCGGTCAAGGATCAGCGTGGCACTGTGGCAGGGGCGATGGCCCCTGCCATTGAAGCGGTGAAGGTCCATTCGTCGTTCCGGGCGGGAACAGGAAACGCGACCCGCGTTTCCCCCGCCCGCGCGGGACAGTGGCCTGTAGATCGGAACGTCCGGGAGAGGCAGAGGCCAGCGCCCGACCCGGCGGGGGCGAAGCGCCCGCCGGGGGCGGGGCGGGCGCTGGCCGGGGGCTTTGGCCCCCGGCTGGTCCTTATCCCGGCGCAGCGCAGTGGCAGGGGCGATGGCCCCTGCAAGGATGCGCAAGGCGCACAGGCGCAAGACGATCCCGCTTTACGCTCAACCAGCCCCAGCGGTGCCTTCGTCTTCAGCACCCTCTCAGTGCAGGCGGAACTCTCCCACCATGTTGCGCCACTCTCCCGGTGCGATCAGCTTGCGGTGGGTGAACCGCACCGAATGCAGCGGACCTTCGATCTTTTCCTGCCAGAACTCGATGAATCTGAAAAGCTGGGGATAGTCTGGTGCCAGATCATAGTCCTGCCAGACAAAGCTGTTGATCACATTGCGATAATCCGGAATGCGGTAGAACATCTCGGCCGTGGTCAGCCCATAGCCCTTCAGCATCAACTCGGTCTCTTGTCCACACATCTTCGTGCCTTTGCAGAGTCTTCCTTTGCCGGATGATGCCACAGGCGGAATAATTTTCAATTAAAACAGTCTGTTGGCACTCCATTCCCCTGGCTGCCAAGACAGGAGGACACCCGGCATTGCACCCCATATCCGCGATAGGCTATAGTGCACGCGGCAGGATGTGGCAGAATTCCATGAAAGAGCGTTTACGTGACCGACACCCCAGAAGACGCTGAAAACGCGGACGAAACCCCAGATCGCCCCGTCCATCACGGACCGCAGGTTTCCGTTGCCGAAGAAATGAAGACGGCCTATCTCGATTACGCCATGAGCGTGATCGTCAGCCGGGCCATACCGGATCTGCGCGACGGGCTGAAACCGGTGCACCGCCGCGTGCTGTTCGCGATGCACGAAACCGGCAACACGCATGACAAGTCCTACCGCAAGTCGGCGCGCCCTGTGGGCGACACGATGGGCAAGTATCACCCGCATGGCGATGCCTCGATCTATGACGCGCTGGTGCGGATGGCGCAGCCCTTTTCGATGTCGCTCAAGCTTCTGGACGGCCAGGGCAACTTCGGCTCCATGGATGGGGATAACGCGGCTGCCATGCGCTATACCGAAGTGCGGATGGACCGGCCTGCGGCCTTTCTTCTGGCGGATATCGACAAGGAAACGGTCGATTTCCAGGACAATTACGATGGCAAGGACCGCGAGCCCACGGTCCTGCCCGCCCGCTTTCCCAACATGCTGGTCAATGGTGCCAGCGGCATCGCCGTGGGCATGGCAACGAATATTCCGCCCCATAACCTGGGCGAGGTGATCGACGCGACCCTTGCGCTGATTGCCGATCCGGATCTGTCGGCCGAAGCGCTGACCGACATCATCCCGGCCCCGGATTTTCCCACGGGCGGCCTGATTCTGGGCCGGTCCGGGGCGCGCCGGGCCTATATTGAGGGGCGCGGCAGCGTCATCATCCGTGCCAGGACGCGGATCGAGGAAATCCGCAAGGACCGCTACGCGATCATCGTGGACGAGATTCCCTATCAGGTGAACAAGGCCGCGATGATCGAAAAGATCGCCGACATGGTCCGCGACAAGAAGATCGAAGGCATCGCCCATGTGCAGGACGAATCCGACAGGATCGGCGTGCGCGTGGTGATCGAGCTGAAACGGGATGCAACGGCGGATGTGGTGCTGAACCAGCTCTGGCGCTTTACACCGATGCAAACCTCTTTCGGCTGCAATATGCTGGCGCTGAACGGCGGGCGGCCCGAACAGCTGACCTTGCGCGATTTCCTGATGCATTTCATCACCTTCCGCGAGGAAGTGGTGGCGCGCCGTACCGCCTTCGAGCTGCGCCGGGCGCGCGAGCGCAGCCATGTGCTGTGCGGTCTGGCCGTTGCGGTTTCCAACGTGGACGAGGTGGTGGCAACCATCCGTTCCTCCGCCGATCCGGCGCAAGCGCGCGAACGCCTGATGACCCGCCGCTGGCCGGTGGCCGAGATTGCCGAATACATCCGCCTGATCGATGACCCCGGCCATACCGTGAACGCGGACGGCACCTACAACCTGTCGGAAATTCAGGCCCGCGCCATTCTGGACCTGCGCCTGCAGCGCCTGACCGCGCTGGGCGTGGCCGAAGTCACGGACGAGTTGCAGGACCTCGCGGCAAAGATCCGCGACTATCTGGCAATCCTTGCCTCGCGCGAGAGGATCATGGCGATCATCGCAGCCGAACTGACCGAGGTGAAGGCCCTTTTCGCCGTGCCCCGGCGCACCGAGATCATCGACTGGTCCGGCGACATGGAAGACGAAGACCTGATCGAACGCGAAGACATGGTCGTGACGATCACCTCGGGCGGCTACATCAAGCGCACGCCCCTGGCCGAATTCCGCGCCCAGCGGCGCGGCGGCAAGGGCCTGTCGTCGATGTCCACCAAGGAAGACGATGTCGTCACCACGCTGTTTGTGGCCAATACCCATACCCCTTTGCTCTTTTTCACTACCGACGGCATGGTCTACAAGCTGAAGACTTGGCGCCTGCCGCTGGCGGGCCGGCAGGCCAAGGGCAAGGCCATCGTCAACATCCTGTCGGTGGAAACCGGCGTCTCGATTGCCGCCATCATGCCGGTTGACGTGCCGGAAGAGGATTGGGACAACCTGCAGATCGTCTTTGCCACCTCGGACGGGGATGTGCGGCGCAACGCCCTGTCGGATTTCACCAATGTCATGCGCAACGGCAAGATCGCCATGAAACTGCCCGATGGCGTGCTGCTGGTGAACGCCCGGATCTGTGATGAAACCGATGACGTGATGCTGGTCACCGCCCTTGGCAGGGCGATCCGCTTTCCCACCACCGATGTGCGAGTGTTCAAAGGGCGCGATTCGACGGGGGTGCGGGGTGTGAAGCTGGCCGACGGCGACCGGGTGGTTTCCATGTCGGTCATCCGGCATTTCGACGCCTCGCCGGATGAACGGGCGGCCTATCTCAAGATGCGCCGCGCCCAGGAAGGTGCACTGGATGACGGGGCCGAGGCGGATGAGGAAGAAGAAACGGTCGAAGCGGGCCAGCTTTCGCTGGAACGCTTTGCTGAAATGTCCGCCGCCGAGGATCTTATCCTGACGATCACCGCCAATGGCCAGGGCAAGCTGTCCTCTTCGCACGATTATCCGGTGCGCGGGCGCGGGGGCCAGGGGGTCAAGGCCATGTCCAGCGGGTCGCGTGGCGGCACTCTGGTGGCCTGCTTCCCGGTGGAGCGCAGCGATCAGGTGATGCTGGCGACATCCACCGGCCAGTCGATCCGCTGCCCGGTGGAGGGTATTTCGTTCCGCTCCCGCTCTGCCGGGGGGGTCAAGGTGTTTGACACCGCCACCGAAGAAGAGGTCGTTTCCGTGGCCCGCATCGCCGATCAGGGTGATCGTGACACAAGCAGTGAGGGATGAACCGTGGGCGACGAACTGGATCAATGGGGCTATGGTGCGTTGGGCATATTGCAGACGTTGCTCTCTTTCGGCGCGATTCTTCTGCCTTTCCTTATTCTTTTCGTCATCTGGGCCGGAATTCGCTACAACCGGCGGGCTGCAAAGAGCTATCAGGAAAACGCACTGCAGAGCCTGACACTTCTTCGCGAAAACCATGAGTCGACACAGGCCCTTGTCACCGCCACGCAGGCGCAAGCTGCCGCGTTGGAACGCATCGCGCAGGCGCTGGAACGGCAACATCCGGCACCCTGAGGTCAGGCTTCGTGAGCATAGTGGTTCCATCTTTGGCCGACCGAATTGCTGAAGAACTCGTTGCGCTGGTCCGGCGCGGCGAGACTGTGGGGTATGGAGAGCTTGCCCGCAGGCTGGGTGTACCCGGCCCCGGCAGCATAGCAGCGCTGACCCGGGCGCTGGAGGCGCTGATGGTGGAAGACGCCGCGGCGGGCCGCCCGTTCCGCGCCGCCCTGTGCGAAGGCAAGCTGCGCGGCGGTCTTCCTGCGCCGGGGTTTTTCGAGGCGGCCCGGCGGCTTGGCCGGTTTTCCGGGCCCTTGGATGGGCCAGAGGCAGAGGCGTTTGTGGCGGGCGAGCGTGAGGCGCTGTTCGCCCGCTCTGCTGATCAATTGTAGTCAAGAGCCAGAGGACCCGAAAGCGAACTTCCAGTGGAAGTTCGCCGGGTCCGATTGCCGAAGGGCGCAAGCCCGCAGGCAAGGGGCTTGCCATCGGCCTGACCGCAGGAAATCCGACCGCGCCTGCCTGGGCGGGTGCGGTAAAGCGCCTGCCAAAGGGCAGGCAGGCGCGGACGGATTTGACGCGTGACAAATCCGTCAAGAGACGAACTGCCCCGAACGCAATCAGCGACTACTTGCACGTGATTCACCCGATCCGGCAGCCCCTTCCCCCGCCCCCTTCCATGCCCTAAACCCTGCACATGACCCAGACCTTGCACATCGTCGGCGGCGGGATGGCCGGGGCGGAAGCCGCCTGGCAGGCCGCGCAGATGGGCGTGCCCGTGATCATTCACGAAATGCGCCCCAAGGTCGGCACGTTCGCGCACCGCACCGGGCTGCTTGCGGAAATGGTCTGTTCCAATTCGTTCCGCTCTGACGATCATGAACGCAATGCGGTGGGCCTGCTGCATTGGGAAATGCGCGCCGCGGGCGGACTGATCATGGACATGGCCGCAGCACACCGCCTGCCGGCCGGGGGCGCGCTGGCCGTGGACCGGGAACCCTTCGCCGAAGCGGTGACGGCGCGCTTGCAGGCGCATCCGCTTGTTTCCCTGACATGTGAAGAGGTTACCGAACTTCCCTCAGACGGGCACTGGATCATCGCCACAGGTCCGCTGACCTCTGCCGCCCTGGGGCAGGCCATCCGCGCCGAAACCGGGGCCGAGGCGCTGGCCTTCTTCGACGCCATTGCCCCCATCGTCTATGCCGAAAGCGTGGACATGTCGGTGGCCTGGATGCAGTCGCGCTATGACAAGGGCGAAACGGCCGCGGAACAGACCGCCTACATGAACTGCCCGATGACACGGGATGAGTACGAGGCCTTTGTCGATGCCCTTCTGGCCGCCGAGAAGACCGAGTTTCACGAAGGCGAAACAGCGGGCTATTTCGACGGCTGCCTGCCGATCGAGGTGATGGCCGAACGCGGCCGCGAAACCCTGCGATTCGGCCCGATGAAGCCGGTCGGTCTGACCAATGCCCACCGGCCCGAGGTAAAGCCTTATGCCGTGGTGCAGTTGCGCCGTGACAACAAGCTGGGCACGCTTTACAACATGGTCGGCTTCCAAACAAAGATGAAGTATGGCGCGCAACTCTCTGTTCTGAAAATGATCCCTGGCTTGCAGGATGCGTCTTTTGCCCGGCTTGGCGGCATTCACCGCAACACCTTCCTGAACTCTCCCACGTTGCTGGATGATCAGATGCGCCTGCGCTCGCGTCCCAATCTGCGCTTTGCCGGGCAGGTGACCGGTGTCGAGGGCTATGTCGAAAGTGCCGCGATGGGCCTGCTGGCGGGCCGCATGGCTGCCGCCGAGGTTCTGGGGCGCAGGCTGCCGCCGCCGCCTGCGGATACCGCGATGGGTGCCCTCTTGACCCATATCACCGGCGGGGCCGAAGCCAGGACGTTCCAGCCGATGAATGTCAACTTCGGCCTGTTCCCGCCCGTCGCCGCCAGGGGGGGCCGCCGTGGCCGCAAGGACCGTTACAAGGCCTATACCGACCGGGCAAAGGCCGCCTTCACTGGCTGGCTGAATGGCTGATCTGCGCACCCGCTTTGCCCCGTCGCCCACCGGCCCGCTGCATCTGGGCCATGCGTTTTCGGCCCTTACCGCCTTTGGTCTGGCGCAGTCCGCAGGCGGCACCTTCCTGCTGCGGATCGAGGATATCGATACGGCGCGGTGCCGGCCGGAGTGGGAGGCGGCGATCTGCGCCGACCTGCGCTGGCTGGGCCTGACCTGGCCCGAGCCGGTCATGCGCCAGTCTGACCGGCTGGCAGCCTATGGTGCCGCGCTTGACCGTCTGGCCGCATTGGGCGTGCTTTACCCATGCCGCTGCACGCGCGGCGATCTGCGCGCGGCCCTGTCCGCCCCGCAGGAAGGCGTGCCACCGGCCGGACCGGACGGCCCGGTCTATCCCGGCACCTGCCGTCACCGCACCATGGCCGCGGCCGGACCGCAGGACGCGATCCGCCTGGACATGGCCCGCGCCGCGCAGATCACCGGGGACCTGCACTGGACCGAAGGCTGCGGCCCGCTGGCCGGCCCCCGGACGGCCAGCCCCCGCGAGCTTGCGGCAGAGGTGGGCGATGTGATTCTGGCGCGGCGCGACATCGGCACCTCCTATCACCTTGCGGTCACGGTCGATGACGCGGCGCAGGGCATCACCCTTGTCGTCCGGGGCGAAGACCTGGCACCTGCCACGGCGATCCACGTCCTGCTGCAACGCCTGCTGGGCCTGCCGACACCAGCCTATCACCATCATCGCCTGATCCGCGACACGGCAGGCAAGCGCCTTGCCAAGCGCGATGATGCCCGCGCCTTGTCGCTGTTCCGCGCCGAAGGCGCATCGCCGGACGACATCCGGCGGAAGATCGGCCTATAGCGGGGCCATGATCTCCACCTCGGTGCCGTCGCGCACCGCCTTGTGGAAACAGGACCGCCGGTTGGTATGGCAGGCCGGCCCGGTCTGATCGACCCGCAGCAGCAGCGCATCGCGGTCACAATCGATGCGCAACTCCACCAGCCGCTGCACATGCCCCGAGGTGGCCCCCTTGGCCCACAGCTCTGCCCGCGAGCGCGACCAATAGGTGACCTGCCCGGTTTCCAGCGTGCGCGCCAGCGAAGCCGCGTTCATCCAGGCCAGCATCAGGACCTCGCCTGTTGCGTGATCCTGCGCGATCGCCGGGATCAACCCCTGCGAATCGTAGGTCAGGCTGGCAGGATCAAAGGCCAACAGCAGATTCCTTTGCAATGGCGGTGCGGCAGCCTATCTATGGCCAATGGCGGCGGTTGGGAAGCCTTTCGCGGGAACGGGACGGATGGGCGACAGCGATCTGATCAAACTCTACTCGGGGCGCATTCTGGAACTGGCTGCGGATATTCCGCATCTGGGCCGCCTGCCCGCCCCCGAAGGCAGTGCCAGGCACCGCTCGCCGCTGTGCGGGTCCACCGTGACGGTGGATGTCACCATGGCCGATCACCGGGTGAAGGATTTTGCCCAGGATGTGAAGGCCTGCGCCCTGGGGCAGGCCGCCGCATCCGTGGTGGGCCGCGCCCTGCCCGGCCGCACGCGGGCCGAGGTGGAGCGCGCCCGCGATGAGCTGCGCGCGATGCTGAGGGACAACGGCCCGGTGCCCTCTGCCCCCTTCGACGGGCTTGAGGTGCTGTTGCCTGCACGCGGTTACAGGAACCGCCACGCTTCGATCCTGCTGTCGCTGGAAGCGGCGGCAGAAGCGATTGCGGCGGCGGAAAAGGCGGAAAAGCGCATAGAAGGATGACGAGGGTCCTCAAGCCCGCACCATGCCGCAGCGGATGCTTCTGCGCGCAAAAGGGTGGCACCTGATCAGGCGGCAGCTGGAAACGGGCGGATTGCGGTGCGGAACCCAATCCCCCCGATGATCGCGGGCAGGCGGTTCTGGCCATCGGGCTTGCACCATGTCTTCTGCGCCGACATCGTCGGCAGGAACGCCATGGCTGGGCTTGTCCTGCGGCTGATCCCGGTCATGTCCCGAACTTGCCCGGTCTGGTCGGCGTGGCCGGGCCTTTGTGCCATCGCCTTGCAGGGGCATTTGCCGTCAGGTGCCAGGGGGTGGGCATCACGCGCCATCCCGCCCCCCACCGAAGGGATTGCGGGCCTAGACCCGGTGGACCTGCAGGCCATGACCGGGATGCGGTCGCCCGGCGCGGCGATCAAGGCCCAGGGTGGCCAACTGCGGCACAGGACCAAGGGGCACGAACAGCCGAAGGGCCCTGCCACGGCCTGGCAACCCGTTCTCCATACGCGGAAATTCCAGAAGCCCCCGCTCCCGGTTCCTGGCAAGGGCGGCGGGGTCAGCAAAGGACCCGCAGCACAGGATCACAGCGGCACCGGCAATCGCCGGCACCGCCGGAAGGTCATGACGCACGGCGTTCCCCGTCCGGGGGGGGCCGGACCATCGCGCAGACCCGTCACACTCGAAGTCATCGCGTCACCCTTTCAGGGAGACACCCCTGGACCCGATCAACCGCCGCCGCGACATCAGATTTCCACGGACGCTTTCCCTGAACCTGCCGGGCGCGTCCGGCACGTCCCCAAGCCGGGCAGGCGGCACAAGGCTGAAGCCCCCCGGGCGGCAAGGCCATGGCACGGCAGATGCCACCGCTGGTCCCGAGGGGAAAGCGCAGGGGCCAAAGCAGGGTTTCAGGATCGTCTTGTGACGGTCCTTCGGACCCGGGTTATCCGGCGGCAACTGCCATGGGCACCGCCCTGCGGCGGGGCAGGGTCAGGGCAAACATCTGCGGTGTGAAGGCAAAGGCAAGGATCACCGACAGCGCCACACCGCCCGCGATGGACATGGCAAAAGGCGGCCAGAACCCGCCCCCGCCCAGGATCAGGGGCAGGAACCCCCCGACCGTGGTAACAGTGGTCGAGACGATGTGCCGCGATGACCCCGCCACCACATCCACCATCGCTGCCCGGTCGCCCGCACTGGCGCGTGCATCCTCTTGCAGCGCCGACAGCACGATCAGGGCGGCGTTGATCGACACCCCGATGGAGCCGATCACCCCGATGATGGCATTGATCCCGAAAGGATAACTGAAAACCGCCAGCGACAGGATCGACAGACCCGCCGACAGCCCCGCCACGGCAAAGGCGATCAGCGTCAGGCGGAAGGAGTTGAAGGTGATCACCACGACCGCAATCGACAGGGTGATGATCAGGCCGAGGGGCGCGACAAGCGCCTGCACCGTGCTGTCGCGTTCATCGGAATCGCCGCCGATTTGCAGCCTTATCCCCTGCGGCGGAACATAGCCTTCGGCCTCCATCAGCGCCATCGCCTCGGCCAGCGCCACGGCCGGCAGGACGCCGGGCATCAGGTAGGCCTGCACGTCGTTCACCCGCTCGCCATTCAGTCTGTTGATCGTGCTTTCCGAAGGCTCCAGCCGCAGGGTGCCCAGGGTGGACAGCGGCACAGCCGGAAAGGCACCGGTGGCGGCAATCTGCGCCGCCCCCGGGGGCAGGATGGGCATATCGCCGATTGCCACCGGATCACCGCGCAGGCCCGCGCCAAGGCGCACGCGGACGGGCAATTCCTCGGTCCCTTCCAGCAGGGATCCGCCGGTGACACCCTCAAGCCCCGCCTCCATCTGCCGGGCGACCTGCCCCAGGTCAAGGCCCAGAAGCCGCGCCCGCGCCTCGTCCACCGCCAGCGTCAGCTTGGGCGCGCCCCCGGCGATTCCCGTGCGGACCATCGCGACAGAGGACACACGCGCCAGATAGGCGCGCAACTGGTCACCCGCCTGACGCAGCGCGTCGATGTCCTGCCCCACAAGGCGCAGCTCGACGGGCGCGTTGACGGGCGGGCCCTGGGTCAGCCCGCGGATCACGAACCGCACTTGCGTAAAGCGGGGTGGCAGGCTGGCCTGCAATCTGGCCAGCAGGCGATCGGTCGCGGCGGGGCTGTCGGTGCGGATCAATCCTTGCGCATAGGCCGGGGCCTGATCGCGGTCACCCACCATGTTGTAATAGAACGCGGGGGCAGAGCGGCCCACCACCCAGGCCACATCGGCGATGCCTTCCTCGGCGGCCAGCGTGGCGTCGATCTCGTTCACAAGGCGCAGCGTCTCGGCGATGCCGGTGCCGGGGGGCAGGTCGACCTCGATATGGAACTGGTCGCGGTCCACGCCGGGAAAGAACTGCGGTGTCAGCAGCGGCAGCGACAGAAAGCCAAGGACCGGCAGCACAAGCGACAGGGCCACGGTCCGGACCGGGTTGGCCATCGACAGGGTCAGCAGGGCGCGGAAGATGCGCATGGTCAGGCCGGGGTATGCCGGTGCCCCATCGCCCTGCCGCAGCCACAGGCCGGACAGCGCCGGGGTGATGGTGATGGCCACGACAAAGGACCAGACCAGCATCACGATCACCGCCGTGGCGATAGAACCCACGAAATCCCCCGAAGGCCCCGGCAGCAGCAGAAGCGGCAGAAAGGACAGGATCGTGGTGACGGTCGAGGCCAGCAGCGGCATCGTCAGCCGCCGCACGGACTTCCCCACAGCCTCAAGCCGCGAAAGCCCCGCACGCAGGCGCTGGCCCACCTCATCGGCCATCACGATCGCCGCATCGACCAGCAGGCCAAGCGCCACGATCAGGCCGGTCACGCTCATCTGATGGATCGGCACACCCAGCGCGTTCAGCGTGGCAAGCGAGGCAAGGGTGACGACCGGAATCACCATCGCCACGATCAGTGCGGCCCGCCAGCCCAGCGTGACAAACAGCACGATCACCACCAGCACGACGCCTTGCGCCATGTTCACGCCCACTGCGGACAGCCTTTCGGCGGTGTAGCGACTTTGGTCAAAGACCGTTTCGACGGCAAGCCCCCAAGGCAAATCCCTAGCCTGCGCGGCAACGGCGGCACGAACATCCGTCATCCAGCGGTCCACCTGCAGCCCTTCGCTCAGCTGAGCCGAGACAAGGATTGCCGGTTTCCCCTGAAACAGGGCGGCCTCGGCCAGGGGCTGGCGCGGGCCACGGGTGATGTCGGCGACATCGCCCAGCAGGGTCACCCGGCCGTCGGCATCCTCGCGCAAGACCACGGCGCGCAGGCGGTCGAGCGAGGTGATCTCGCCCGTGATGCCCAGCACAAGATCGGTCTCGTCCCCGCGCAGCCGGCCCGCCTGCACCTTGGCATCCGCCGCACGGATCGCGTCCGAAACGGCATCTGCGGTCAGGCCAAGGGCGGCGATCCGGTCGGGGTGCAGGGTGACCAGCACCTCCTCTTCCGGCAGGCCGTGCAGATCGACCAGGCTGGTTCCCGGCACACGGCGCAGGGCATCGGCCAGCGCCTCGGCCTCACGCGCGGCGCGGGTCAGGCTGAAGCCGTCGGGCAGGGTCAGGGCAAAGATCGCGGCATAGCCCCCCGCGCCGTCACTGTTGAAGTCGGGTTCCAGGACGCCAGGCGGGAAATCGCGCTGCGCCTCGTCCACCGCATCGCGGACCTGCGCCCACAGCTGCTCGATCATATCGGGCGGCACGGTTTCCACCAGTTCTACCGAGACCACCGAAATCGCGGTGGCCGAGGTGGAAGACACCTCGGCAATCTCGGGGATGGTGCGCAGCTGGGTCTCGATCTTGGCGGTCACCAGCGCCTCGACCCGGGCGGGATCGGCACCGGGAAAGACGGTGGTGATGGTGGCGAAGATGTTGGTGATGGTCGGATCCTCCTGCCGCCCGATGGAGACGAGCGAGGAAAGACCCGCCGACAGGATGATCATCAGCGTCAGGATCACCAGGCGCGGCTGGCGGAAGAAAAGGGTATCCATCGGTCACTCCGCCTGGGCAAGAACGATCTGACCCGGTGCCACGCGGTCGGGCGCCTGCGCCACGATCCGCGCGCCGGGGGGCAGGGCACCGCGCAGAAACACCTGCGCGCCGTCGGCGTGGATCACCTCGACGGCGGCGGAAACGGTGCGGTCGCCCTCTGGCGTTGCCTCGAGTGCCATTACGGACCAACTGCCGCGCACCCCTTCGCGCAGGGCCCCCAAGGGTGCCCAGAAGCCGGGTTCGGCCACGGTCTGTTCCAGGATCAGCGCAACGGTATCCCCCAGTGCCAGGGCCGCCGTGCCGGGCAGGGTCAGCACCACCGACCGGCTGCGGGTCGCTGGATCAAGATCGGGGCGCACCTGCAGGATGCGGGCTTGCTGCACCGTGCCGCCCGCCTCGACCTGCAGGGCATCGCCCGCCGCCAGCCCCGCCGCAAGGTCCGGCGGCAAGCCGACGCGCGCCTGCGCGGGCCCCGCATCGAACAGCACCAGCACGGGCTGCCCGGCCGCCACCGTCTGCCCCGGATCGGCCATCCGCGCGCCGACGCGCGCCGCAAAGGGGGCGACCAGCACCGACTGGCCCAGCCGCACATCGACGCCGGCAATCCGCGCCCGGATCGCCGCCATTCCGGCCTCGGCCCGCGCCAGCGCCAGCCGCGCGTCGTCCTGCGCCGCGACGGACCGGACCCCGCGTTCGGTCAGGGTGTCATTGCGCGCCAGCGTCAGACGGGCAAGTTCGGCATCGGCGGCCATGGCGGCAAGTTCGGCCATCAGCGCCGCCCGTTCGGGAACAAGGATGCTGGTGTCCAGACGTGTCAGGACCGCACCTGCGGCCACCAGATCGCCCTCCTCCACCAGCACCTCGGTGACGCGGCCACCCAGTTCGAACCCCAGATCCGTCCGCGCGGCCGCCTCGATCTGTCCGGTGAAGCGGCGGGTGACGGTATAGCCATCGGCGGGTGCCACGGTCATGACCCCGACGGGGGTGATGGGTGCTGTCGGGCCTGCGGTCACCTCTGTCTGGCCTGCGATCCTGGCGTAACCGGCAAGACCCGCCAGCATCGCCCCGCCGAAGACGGCAAGTGTCACGCCAAAGGCCACCACCCGGCGCAGCGTCTTTCGAAAACCCGATCCTTCATTGGCGGCCATCACGGCACCCTCCGTGTAAGTGAGTGTTACTTACATAAGTGAGAATCACTCACTTTGGCAAGCCCTTTATGCCACCCTTGCCCCGGGAAGTAAGAGTTGCTAACTTTACCCCCTAGAAGCGCAGGTTCCCCCCCAACGAAAGACCCCCGAATGACCGAATCCCCCGCCGCCCTGACCGTGCGCGCAAGGACCGCCTACCATCACGGCGATCTGCGGGCGCAGATGATCGCGGCGGTGCGCGACCTGGTGGAAACCCATGGCCCCGAAGGCTTTTCAGTGGCCGAGGCGGCACGACGCGCAGGCGTCAGTTCCGCCGCACCCTACAAGCACTTCAAGGATCGCGCCGAAATCCTGCGCGGTGTGGTCGGCGAGGCGATGGACCGCCTGCGCACAGCGATGGAAACGGGTGCCGCCACCTATCCGGCAGGTTCGGTGGAGGCTGTCGCAGCCGTGGGCCTTGCCTATATCAGTTTTGCCAGGACCGAGCCGGGTGTGTTCCGGCTGTCCTTCGGGCTGACCGAGGGGCACGAGAATGACCCTGATCTGCAGGCAAAGGGCGAGCGCACCTTTGACGTGGTCGTCCGCTGCGCGGCCGCCTGCCTTGGTCTGCCGCCCGAGGACCGCCATGTGCAGACCTGCGCCTATATGCTGTGGTGTTTTGCCCACGGCCATTCCTTCCTGACCATCGACAACAAGCGCAGCACGGCCGACAGCCGCATCGACGACTGGACCTACCTGCTGACCGCAGCCCGCGCGATCCTTGGACAGCCGGTCCGGGGCTGAGCTATTTGCCTGACCGATCACGCGCAGGGTGTGACGGGCAACCTTTCTGTCACTGCTTGGCCTCATGGACGTTCTTGCGGGCAGGGCAGGTCTTGCCCATGGTTTCGGCTCCGCGAAAGCTGAATGCCGAAGCCCCGCAGCTTCGAACCCGGCGACCACCGCCGCTTCGACTTCGACCTTTGCGTCTGCGCCCGGGGATGGGCGCAGGTCGACACTGTGGATGCTTCGTGGTTCGGCACATGGGCCTCACCCGCTGAACGCACCATCCTCAACTTCGCCGAGGGCGATGTCGCCCGCACCGTATGCGTGAACGACGAGGAGTTCGCCGCCGCCCTGCGCGAGATCGATCGCTGGAACCGGGATCACGGTTATGGCCCGGCCCGGATCGATCCCGGCTTTGATCCGGCGCTGAAGGCGGTGTTCGAGGCGGTCAGGCTGGGGGATATGCTGCACCAGCTTACAAGCTCTCGCGAAACTTGACGCGTGGTCCTGCCTCGTGCCAGCTTACTATTCGGCCTCGTTGGCAGTTTTGCTGGGATCACGTTCTTCGCGCGTCGAGCTTTCGTCCAGTCTTAGTTGCATTTGTGGGTCTTCCGGAGGCAGCTGAAGTCCAGTGAGACCAATAACTTCGATGGCGGGCGGTGCCGACTTGGTTAGCCCATCATCTGACGAATAAATCACATCGGCGCCTTCGACTTTGGCAATCGCAACGATCTGGTCGTCAAACTTGGCCTTCTGCCTCGGCTCGGCGCTCTTTATCCCAGTCAGCTTACGTTCGCGCTGCATCGCGGCAAACTCGACTGCCGCGCGCAAATCAAAGGATGAAACGCGGATGTAGCGGTTTTCGCTAATGAGCCGTAGCCACTCTGGCCCCGCTGCGCCCGCCTTGACGAGAATTTCTGCCAAAGACGGTGTCGGAATGATGATCTTTGCCCGATCTCGGGTGAGGGTTTCAACCAGGTGGTTCACACGGTCATAGCACCTTGCGACCGGAAGGCCCGTCGCAGGATCAAGAGGGCCGGAAGCGTCCTTTTCGAACAGGAATATCAATACACTGGCGTCAAATACGGCGATCAATGGCGGTCAGTGCCTCCTTGACGATCTTCCAGAAGTTCACGGACGGGATCAGGCACTTCGCCCCAGCCGCTGCCTCGAACAGCGCGAAGCCTTGCGACAACCCCATCGAGCGGGGTTTCGTCCAAGAGTTCAAAATCGTTGATGCGAAAGCTTTTCAGTTGCCAGGTTCCGTCACCCTCACGCAGCCAAGTGCCAGTCCCATGAACGCGGACAGTCGGACCCAAGAGGTGTTGTGCGATCCGCCGGGCAACATCTTCTGTCGCGTTCAACCCCGTATGGACGACCGCACCGTCGCGAAGATGAACGGGTATTGTATCGTCTTTGCCCCCGACGCGAATGACCTGTCCTTCAAGCGTGCCGTCTTGCTTGAATGGGCCAAAGACAACCGGTTCTGGCCGGTTGCGCCCGGGAAAAGGGATGACAACTTGCCCACCAACCTCAACCAGTCGCCCAGTCGCGTAGTCCTTACGCAGCATGTCGTCCAACACCCGGAACGCGCGGGCCACCTCTTTACTGGTCGTCTGGCCTCTGAGGCCGCTCACTCGATCGCGTACCTTGACTTGCGCAGGTTGATCGATGGCGGCATGCAGGACGACCGATCCTTCGGTCACGCAATCGAGATGGACCGAACCGGTCTCGCCCATCAATTGGGCCAACGCCTTGATATATTCCCCAAGCCGCTCCATCGGTATGGTCGCGGGCGTGAAGCTATCATCAATGTGAAACTGATATTCCACGGCGTTTTCTCCCCAGGTCAGGAGTATAGGATAAAACGAACGTCTTGACGAGGCGTTGCAGCGTGGGCCGTTGACCTGTCCCGCACACTGAGTCAGCCCGGCAACGGCTGGATTTTCCTCAGCTTACCCCCTCACCAGCGGCGCCACGTTCCAGAACAGCACCCGCCCCGAGCCGCGCTTGACGACGCATAGCTCCCGCGCCTTGGCATCGTAGTGCGGATCAGCCGGGAAGGGCGCGGCCAGCGCGGCGCGGTCGCTGAACTTGCGGGGGTGGACGTGGATCGTGACCCCGCCGACCTCGCGCGGGGTGAGGTCACGGCCGATCTGGACGACGTGGCGGCGGGCTTTCGGCCAGGCGGCGGAGAGGCCGCGGGCGAGGACGCCGGACCCGGCAGCGCACCAGACCTCTTCGGGCTCAAAGGCGGCCAGGCGGGCGGCGGCGGCGATGGCCTCGACCGCACCGGGGATTTCGGCGCCGAAGGGGATCAGGCTGGCGCCGGTGTTCCGGCAGTATTCCCGGGCGCGGGATTGCACGACCGAGAGATAGCCGGGGCTGATTGGCACGACCTTGGCGCCCAGGCGGGCGGCCTCAAGCGTGCGGGGATGCGGCGGGGTGCGGGCGGCGACAAAGATCGTGGCCCGCTTTCCCGGCGCCGGGCATCGCGGCCAAGTGATCGCGGCAAATCGCAGGAACAAGGCGCTGCAGACTGAGCTGGCCGCAGCGCGGGCGCAGACCCGGTGCCTGCGCCGGGCCTTGGCCAGCCGCAAAACGGCACGCCGGGCGAAAAGGTGAAGGCCACGCCGATGCGCCTGACATGCCTGCCGGACCAGCTGATGCAGCTTGCACGGGGCCGGCGGTGCACGCCTTCTGCCGCTGCGCGCCGCAGCCGACTTCACCGGAACCGCCCCGGTGCCGGGGCGATCATCCGCCGCAATCGGATCGGCATGGCCTTGCGCCACGGCGAACACAGGCCCGGTTCGGGTCACGCCGGGCCTTGACGGCACATCTTGCGTCGGTCACGACATCTGTTTGCCTCGTTCGGTCGATCCGGCCACCCCGACCGGTCGTTTCCTGCGGGTCAGGGATGTCGGCGCGGGCAGCGGACCGGGGCTGTCGGACCGGGGCTTGCCTTCGTCCGGATCAGTGCCGACAATCGGACGCTTGTCGTGCCTGACATCGCCGCTTGCGGGCAAAGACACCGGCCTTTCCGCCTGCATATGCCTGCATGGCGTGATCGTTCAGAAACAGGAGCACAGCAGATGACGCTCGCCTACACCTCCGCCCATAAGGAACTGCATTACGTCGACCGCGCCGGCTGGCTGCGGGCGGCCGTGCTTGGTGCCAATGACGGAATCGTTTCGGTCTCGTCGCTGATCGTGGGCGTGGCCGCCGCCGATCCGGGGCCGGCCGCTGTCCTGGTGGCCGGGGCAGCGGGCCTGGCTGCAGGTGCGATGTCGATGGCGGCGGGAGAGTATGTTTCGGTCAGCTCGCAATCGGATGTCGAGCGTGCCGACATCGCCCGCGAACGGCAGGCCCTGATCGATACCCCCGAAGCGGAACAGGCCGAACTGGCCTCGATCTATGAATCGCGCGGCCTGTCGCCGGCAACAGCCGCCCTTGTCGCCCGCGAGCTGACGGAAAAAGACGCGCTGGCCGCCCATGTCCGTGACGAGCTTGGCCTGTCCGAAGTCCACACGGCCAATCCGTTGCAGGCGGCCTTTGCCTCGGCCGTCACCTTTACGGGTGCCGCCGCCATTCCCCTTGCCGCTGCGGCCCTTGCCCCGGACGGGCTGATCATTCCCGCCGTCGTCGTCACCACGCTGGTCTGTCTTGCGGGGCTGGGTGCCGTCGGTGCCAGGGCCGGCGGGGCACCCCTGCTGCCCGCCACCGCCCGCGTCCTGTTCTGGGGGGCCGCAGCCATGGCCATCACCGCCGGTGTCGGCCGGATGTTCGGGGTCAGCGTCTGAGGCGGGCCTGTCTTGCCTGCCGGGTGCCGCATGACGGTTGCGGCCAGGCGCGCCCGGTGACCGGGCCGGCCGGACCCGGCCTGACGTCACCGCCCCCGGCAACCTGCGACGCCGGGGGCACGGCCTGGCGCGCAGCCACCCCGAGAGAACCCCCGGGACGACCGGCGGCCGCGTCAGCTACCCCGGACGGGGCGCGACGGGCTGCCGACCGGACCGGACTGCGCGGCAGGCGGGCGGTGCCTGGGGTCGCCTGCGCGGATCGCCCCGGCCTGGGACAGGGCCAGAAGCCGTGACACACCAATCAGCGGATCCGGCGAAAAAGGCAGAAGATAAAGCCTTTGTGACAGGCCCCGGCGGACCCGGGCGACCTGGACCACCTCGGAGGCGATGCGCCGTTGCAGCAGCGGGTCAGTCGTGCCCGTCCGCGCCATGGCCCGGTTGATCAGCCAGGCCCACGGCTCGATCTTCGCCCGGCGCAGGTCTTCCTGAAGGCTGGCGGCTTCGGACACGGGCGTTGTTTCGGGCAGGGCCACCAGAATGACGCGGGTATGGTCAGGGTCCTGCAAGCGCATCAGCGGGGTCACGATCCGGCCCGGGGCCGCCGCCCCGATGTCCCGCGCCACCTGGCGGTGATAGGCCCCGGTGGCATCCAGAAGCAGCAGCGTGTGGCCTGTGGGTGCGGTGTCCATCACCACAAAGGCACTGCGCGCTTCGGCCACGACGCGCGAAAAGGCATGAAACACCGCCACCTCTTCGGTGCAGGGCGATGCCAGGTCTTCCCGCATCAGGGCACGGTCGGCCTCGTCCAGATTGCGGCCCCTGGAGCGCATGATCTTTTCAACATAGCGGGCCGTTTCCGCGACCGGATCAATGCGGTCGACGGTCAGCCCCGGCAGGGTGCCCTCCACGACAAGCGCCACATGTGCGGCCGGATCGGTGGTGGTCAGGTGAACCTGGTACCCCCGGCTCACCAGGCCGATGGCGATGGCGGCCGCAACGGTTGTCTTGCCGACGCCGCCCTTGCCCATGACCATGATCAATCCGCGCCCGGCCCGCGCCAGATCATCGACCATCACATCCAGACCGGGCGCATCCGAATCTGGGGCGACCACGGGGGGCCTGCCAATCGCGTCCTCGGGCCGGAACAGCGCACGCAATGCCATCAGGCCCACCATGTCAAAGGACCGCAGCGGCACCTCATAGCGGGGCAGCGCCGCCAGAGCCGCAGGCAGATGTGCAAGGACGGCGGCATGGTCGCGTGCCAAGGCATCTGCCACGGCGTCACCGGGGACGGCGGGCCGAAACACCCCGTTCACGACCAGATGCTGGTTGCACAGCCCCAGGGCGCGCAACTCGTCTGCGGTGCGCGCCGCCTCGCGCACCGCCCCCCGGTCCGCCCGGGTCACCAGCACGATCGAGGTGCGTTCCGGGTCCGCCAGGGTCTTCAGGGCGGCCTGAAACCGCGCCTCCTGCGTCTTCAGGCCCGAATGGGGGCCAAGGCAGGATGCGCCCCGGTCATTGCCCTGCAGGAACCCCGTCCAGGCCCGGGGCAGACTGAGCAGCCGCAGGGTATGGCCGGTTGGTGCCGTGTCAAAAAGGATGTGATCAAAGGCTGCCGCATCCCCCGCCAGCAGTCCCACGAAGGTGTCGAAAGCGGCGATTTCGGTGGTGCAGGCGCCGGACAGCTGTTCGCGGACGGTCGCCTTCTCGACCTCGGCGATATCGGGGCCAAGCTGGGCCAGAACCCTTGCCCGATAGTCCTCGGCAGCCTTGTCCGGGTCAATATTCATCGCAGACAGGCCGGGCGCACCCGGAACGGCGGCGGGCCGGTCGGACAGAGGCGCGCCCAGCATCTCATCCAGGTTCGAGGCAGGATCGGTACTGACCAGAAGCACCCGTTTCCCCTGCCCTGCCAGAGCCAGGGCGACCGCGCAACTGAGCGAGGTCTTGCCAACACCGCCCTTGCCGGTGAAGAACACAAGGGGCGTTGTCGCCTGCAGGAAAGAAGCCGTATCCATGCTGCGATCCTTTGTTGCCCGGTGCGGCTGTGTCACGCTGCCGCGGGTGCGGTGATGATCTGTATCAGGAAAGCCCGCAGACCGAAACCCGGCGGGCCGCGGGTGCGGCGTGGCGTGGCGTGGCCTCTGCCAAGGGCAGCGGCGCAGCAGCTTGCGGTGCAAGGCGGGCAGGCTGGCCCGGCGCGCGCGCTTTGGCATGGCACCGCGGCCCCGGACCGCCGGTCAAGCCCGCCGTCTTTGGCCCGCTGCGGTCCCGGCGCAATCGGCCCCCTGTGGCGGTTACCGGCCGTTTCCCTGCATTGGGGGTGGCCGCGACCGCAGTCTTTCCTTGCCGCAGGGCGCAACAGGGCGGATACTCCTGTTGGCAGCAGGGCGTGGTCGCGGCCATTCGCCGGTTTCTCACGCCCTGGCGGGCCCGGCCCGGTGCCCGGCCCCGGCCTGCGGTCCGGCGCACCCTTTGGAAACACCGGCCCGGCCGGCCGGACGCCCATATGATGACCCTGATGCAGGAGAATGCCCGATGATGCCGGACCTTGATCCGAACACCGATCTCAGCTTCACCCGACGGCTTTCCGTGCCAAGGCAGCTGATCTGGGATTGCTGGACCCAGCCCCGGCATCTCCCGCATTTCTTCATTCCGGCCCCGAACAGGGTCACTTCGGTGGACATCGACCTGCGGGTCGGCGGGCGTTTCAACACGACCTTCGATGTCGATGGCACCGTGATGGACAACAAGGGCATCTACCTGGAGGTGGTTCCCGGTGAAAGGCTTGTGTTCACGGATACCTACACCGAAGGCTGGAAACCGGTGCCGGAACCGTTCATGACTGCGGTCCTGCTGCTGGCCGATGCGCCCGGCGGGGGCACCACCTATACGGCCATTGCCCGCCACCGCTCTGCCGAGACCTGCAAGGCGCATCGCGACATGGGCTTCTTCGATGGCTGGGGCACGGTGGCGACCCAGCTGGAAGCCTATGCCAGGACCCTTGCGGCATGACAGCCCGGTTCACGACCCTGACGTTCACGCGCCAGGTGGCGGCCCCTGCCGCCACCCTGTGGCAGGTCTGGACGGCCCCCGCCGCCCGTGCCGTCTGGTCGGCCCCTTCGCCCGCAGTCACGGTGGATTATCTGGAAGCCGATCCCAGGGTTGGCGGGCGCGAAATATCCATCTGCAGGGTGGACGGACAGCCCGACATCCGCTGCGACAGCGGCTGGCTTGTGATGCAGCCTGCACAGCGCAGCGTCACCTCTGAGGTGCTCTCGTCTGACGGCGTCACGCGGTCGGCGGCGCTGGTGACGGCTGATCTCACCCCCCGGGGTGACGGCAGCGATCTGGCCGTCACGGTGCAGCTGTCGTCGCTGGGCGAAGACATGGCGGCAGGCTACCGGCAGGGCTTTGGTGCCGGGCTGGACAATCTGGCAGCCGTGGCCGAACGGACCATGATCCTGCAGCGCGTGATACGGGCACCCCGCTCCCTGGTCTGGGGGGCCTGGGTCAATGCCGAAACCCTGCCGACGTGGTGGGGCCCCGAGGGGTTTTCCTGCCGCACAAACCGCATTGACCTGCGCTCGGGGGGCGACTGGGTGTTCGACATGATCGCGCCGGACGGCACCGTCTTTCCCAACCACCACCGCTATGGCGAGGTGCGGGCCGAAGACCGCATCGCCTATGCCCTGCTCCGGGGTGAAAACGGCCCCAGACATGCCGATGCCTGGGCTTCGTTCGACGAGGCGGATGGGGCAACAACGGTCACGCTGGGCATGATCTTCAGCACCGCAGCCGAATTCCTGGCCGCCCGAGGCTTTGGTGCCGCAGACCTGGGGCAGCAGACGCTGGGCAAGCTGGCGCGCTTTGTCGGCGCAAAGCAATAGCCGCCGCACCCGCCCGCCCCGCAGAAGGGACTGGCAGGCATCCCGTCGCGCAGGGTAAGGTTGGATCCGGGCGGGCCGCCGACTGAACCGGCCGCGACCCGACCTGCGGAGGACACCATGCTGTTTGATACCCATCTGCATCTGATCGACCGCCGGCGCCTGTCCTACCCCTGGCTTGCCGGGGTGCCCGCGCTGGACCGCGACTGGACGCTGGCCGACTATGCAGACCGGGCCGCACGGCTGGGCATCACCGGTGCCCTGCACATGGAGGTGGACGTCGCAGAGGCTGACATCGACGCCGAGACAGCCTGGGTGGCCGCGCAAATGGCTGAGCCCGGCAGCCTGCTGCGCGGGGCCATTTCCGCCGCCCGCCCCGAATCACCGGGCTTTGCCGCCTGGCTGGAGCGGCTGGACCGCCGCACGGTGCGCGGCATCCGCCGGGTTCTGCATGTGGTGGATGACGGCATCTCGCAACTGCCGCTGTTCCGCGAAAACGTGGCGCGGCTTGGCCCGGCGGGCCTGCCTTTTGACATCTGCATGCTGCAACGCCAGCTTCCTTTGGCGCTGGCGTTGGTGGATGCCTGCCCCGGCACCATCTTTGTGCTGGATCACTGCGGTGTGCCGGCGATCACCGGGGGTGACTTTGCCGGCTGGGCGGCGATGATCACCGATCTGGCCCGGCGTCCGCATGTGAATGCCAAGATTTCGGGGATCACCGCCTATGGCACAGCGGACTGGAGCGTGGACAGCCTGCGTCCTTATGTCGAACATGTGATCAGTGCCTTCGGCTGGCACCGCGTCGTCTGGGGGTCCGACAGCCCGGTCTGCACCCTGCATGCCTCGCTGGAGCGCTGGGTGGCGGCGACCCATGCCTTGACGGCAGGCGCATCGCCGGATGAACGTCTGGCCTTTGCTTCGGGAAATGCGCAGCGCATCTGGGGCCTTTCGGCCGCCTGAACCGCCCAAGGCTTGCGCCCGCAGCCAGCGACAGGCCACGGCGCAGCGCCGCAGCCGGGCCGCGCGCCCGAACAGAAGACCGAGGCCCTGATGACCCGCACAACCGTTCTGACCGTCGGCAGCCTGCACTATGACATCATGGTGGCCGCACCCCATCTGCCGCGCCGGGATGAAACCGCCGTCGGCACGGCCTGGTTCCCGAAGTTCGGGGGAAAGGGCGGCAATCAGGCGGTCGCGGCCGCCCGGGCAGGCGCGCCCAGCCGCATGGTGGGGGCCGTGGGGCGCGATGATTTCGGCGGCTTTCTGCGCGGCGCGCTGCGCGCGGCGGGCGTGGACGACCGCCAGGTCGCCACCATCCCCGATGCCGGATCGGGCATGAGCGTGGCCATCGTGGACCCCAGGGGCGACTATGCGGCCACCATCGTTTCGGGCGCAAACCAGCGCATTGATCCCGCCGTGCTGGCGCAGGATGCGCTGTGGGCCGATGTCGGGCTTGTGGTGCTGCAGAACGAAATCCCCGAAAGTGTCAATCTGGCCGCCTGCCGCGAAGCAAGGCGGCGCGGCATCAGAACGGTGCTGAACGCGGCACCGGCGCGCGCCCTGCCCGCCGCCCTGATCCCGCTGATTGATATTCTGGTGGTGAATGCCGTCGAAGCCGAAATGATGGGCACCCCGGTGGTGGACAGCCTGCCCGCTGCCGAAGCTGCGGCACGGCGGCTGGCAGACCGCTTTGCCGGCGTCATCGTGACCGCCGGTGCGCTTGGACTTGCCGGTATCGGGCCGGATGGCACGGCCTTTCGCATTCCGGCCAGGCCCGTGCCGGTCGTCAGCAGCCACGGGGCCGGAGATGCGTTCATCGGCACGCTTGCCGCAGCCCTGCTGCAGGGGGCAGGCCTTGCAGAGGCGGCCGACAGGGCCGCGCTTGCCGCAGCCCGGCATGTGTCCGGCCAGCCGCCGTCCTGAAACAGGGCCGACCCTGCCCCCCTGCCGATGCACCTAAGCAGGAGTGCCCTTTCGGGTGCGTCAATCCTTGAAACCGTGCGGCTGCCCGAACGGCGCGGAAAGGCTGCCTTCCCGGTGATGCAGATGCCGCGCCGTGTTTCGCAGCTGCCCGGTCCTGCCCCTGCTCAGACAGAAACCCTTCTGCGAAGGCCGATCCAGCGGCGGCGCTGGCGGCGTGGCTGACGGTCGCCGCGACTGACCAGCATCAGCATCGACGGCGTTACGATCAGCGTCAGCAGGGTGGCGAAGGCCAGTCCGAAGACAATGGCGCTGGACAAGGAAATCCACCACTGCGTCGATGGCGCGCCAAACGTGGTTTCATGGTTCATCAGTTCCAGGTTGAAACCGAAGGCAATCGGCAGCACACCGAAAATCGCCGTCAGCGCGGTAAGAACAACGGGACGGGCCCGTTCGCGGCAGGTCTGCAGGATGGCGTCGGTCTTGTTCATGCCGTCGTCGCGCAAACTGTCATAGGTTGCGATCAGGACGATGTTGTTGTTCACGACAACCCCGGCCAGCGCGATGATGCCGATGCCTGTCATGACCACGCCAAAGGGCTGGCCCATGATCATCAGGCCCAGGAATACCCCGATCGTCGACATGACGACGGCGGACAGCACCAGCCCGACCGAGATGAACCTGTTGAACTGCGCCAGCAGCACCACGAAGATCAGGAAGATCGCCGCCCCAAAGGCCTTGGCCAGAAAGGCCCCTGCGGCGGCCTGTTCCTCGTCCTCGCCGGCCATGGTCCAGCTGAGGCCGGCTTCAGTCAGACCTTCCGTCTCGAAGACCGAATCCAGCAGGGCCGTCACCGCGTCGCGCACGGTCTGCGCCTGCACGCCTTCGCGGATGCCGGCCTGAATGGTGACGGTCCGCGCACCGTCGATCCGGCTCAGCGTGCCAGTGGTGGGGGTCGCCACCCGGGTGACGAAGTTCGAGATCGGAACCGGTCCGCTTTCCGTCTCGATCCGCAGCTGGTCCAGCGTCGACATCGTGCGCAGGTCCGGCGGCAGGCGCAGCACGATGTCCACCGCATCCTCTGATCCGGCAGGCCGGAAATCCGACAGCTTGAGCCCGGTCGTGACCATCTGCACCACGGCGCCGACGGCGGCAGGCGAGGCGCCGTAGCGGGCCGCCTTGGCCCGGTCCACGTCCAATTCCCAGTCGATGCCCGGCAGCGGCAATCCGTTGTCGATGTCGATCACATCAGGAACCAGCGCAAGCCTGGCGGCGATGCTGCGCGCGGCATCGTTCAGACCCGCCGGATCATCGGCAGACAGGCGGATCTGGATGGCCTTGCCGGTGGGCGGCCCGGCATCGGGGACAGAAACTTCGATGTCAACGCCCGGCAGGCCTGCCGTCGCCACACGCAGGTCGGCCAGAATTTCGTTCGCAGGCTTGCGCACGCGCCAGTCGGTGAACTCGAACTGGATGGTGCCAATGGCATCAGCCGGGGCACCGTCGCCCGCGCCGCCCGAACCGCCGACGCGGGTATAGACGCTTTTCAGATCCGCCCGCCCCAGGATGCGGTCTTCGGCCTGCCGCACCAGCAGATCCATTTCCCGGATCGACAGGTTGCCGCGCGCCTTGACATACAAAAGCCCGTAATCCGGCTCGACATCGGGAAAGAATTCCACGCCATTGCCGATCTTTCCATAGGCATAGGGCACGGCAACCAGGGCAGCGGCGGCAAGAGAAAGGACGATCACCGGATGCCGGATCGCCTTGTCCACCACGCGCATGTAAAGACCGTCCTCGTGCCGGGGCGCTTCCTTGAAGGGTCTGGCGATGATCGCGCCCAGCGTGGGCACGAAGATCAGCGCATAGACCATTGATGCCGTCAGGGTGGCGATCAGGGTGATCGGCATGTATTTCATGAATTCGCCGACGATCCCCGGCCAGAACAGCAGCGGCGAAAAGGCGGCGATCCGCGTGAAGGTCGATGCAATCACCGGGCCTGCCATGCGGTGCGACGCATCGGCAAAGGCCGTGCGCGTGTCGATGCCCTCGCCCATGCGCCGTTCGGCGTATTCCACGACGATGATCGCATCATCCACCAGCATCCCCACCGCCAGGATCAGGCTGAACAGAACCACCAGGTTCACCGTCAGCCCGGCCATCTGCAGCGCCAGAATGCCCATCAGGAAAGACGCCGGAATCGCCAGGCCGATCAGGATCGAAGAGCGCACCGTCAGCGAATACAGGATGACGATGAACACCAGAACCACGGCCGTCAGGACCGAATTCTGCAAATCGCCCAGCAATTGCCGGATCGTGACGGAATTGTCCTGGCTGAAGGACACGACAACACCTTCGGGCATCTTCGCCTGCAGGGCCTCTGTCACCGCCTTGACCTGATCCACAGTCTCGATCAGGTTGGCCCCGGTGCGCTTGGACACCTCGATGGCGACCGCAGGCTTGCCGTTCAGCCGCGTCACCGCTTCAGGGTCTTTGAGCGTCGGATGGATCGTGGCAATATCCTGGACCGTCACCACGGCATTGCCATCAGCCACCACCGGCAGCCGGGCGAAATCTTCGATCGTCTCGATCAGCGAGGGCACCTTGACGGCATAGCGCCCCTGCGACCCTTCCATCGCGCCTGCCGCGATCAGGCGGTTGTTGGCATTGACCGCTGCGATCATCGTATCGGGACGCAGGTTATAGGAGGACAGCTTTGCCGGATCGATGATCACTTCCACCAGATCATCCCGCACGCCCTGCAGGGCGGCATCCAGAACGCCCGGAATCTCTTCGATCCTGTCGCGCAGCTCACGCGCAGTGGCCGCCAGCACCCGTTCGTGCACGTCCCCCGACAGGGTCACCACAAGCACCGGAAACTCCGAGATGTTGACCTCGTTCACCGTGGGTTCGTCGGCCTCTGACGGCAGGTCGCGGCGCGCGTCATCGACCCTGTTGCGCACATCACTCAGCGCCCTGTCCAGATCGGCCCCGGCCTGAAATTCCAGCAGCACATTGCCCCCGCCCTGATAGGCGGTCGCGGTCATCTGCTTGACGCCCTGGATCGATTTCAGTGCCGTTTCCATCGGGCGCAGCAACAGCCGTTCCGCGTCTTCCGGCGAGATGCCGTCGTACCCCATGCTGACATAGATGATCGGAATCCGGATGTCCGGCTCGGCCTCTTTCGGGATCGAGACATAGGCAAGGGCACCCGAAACCATCAGGAACACCAGCACCGACAGGGTCAGCCGGGCGTTGCGGATGGCGCGTTCGACCAGGTTCATTGCAAAACCGCAGCGGCCTGCGCAGCGGACAGGTCCGCCACGTTCACCCTGTCACCGTCGCGGATCAGGTCCTGGCCGGCCACGATGACACGCACACCTTCGGGAATGCCGGCCACCACAAGGCCCTTTTCGCCATCCTCGATGATCCCGACCGCGACAAAGCGCGCGATGTTGTCCTTGCCCACCACCCGCAGGCCGATCCTGCCGTCCTCCGACAGCGTCAGGACCGACCGGGGCACGGTCACGGCCGGAACGGGCGGGGCGAAAAGGCGGACCGCCGCCGTCATGCCCGCCGGAATTTTTCCATCCGTGTTGGGCAGCGCCACGTCGATGCCGAAGGTCCGCGTCTTTTCGGTCGCCTGCCGGGCGACATGCCGGATTTGGGCGGGCAATTCGGTGCCGTCGACCAGCCTGACAAGGGCCGGGGAACCCACCTTTACATTGGCAATGTCCCGCTCGCCGATTTCGGCCTTGATCACGATCGGGTCCAGCGACAGCAGCGTGGCAATCGGGGTTCCGGCCTGAACCCATTCGCCCACCTCGATATCGACAGAATCAACTGTCCCCGCAAAGGGGGCGCGCAGGGTCAGCCGGTCGTTCGCGGCCTGGGCCTGGCTCAGGGCCGCTTCCGCCGCCGAGGCTTCGGCGCGGCGCGTCAGAAGCGACAGTTCGGGCAGGCTGCCCTTGGCATACAGCGTCTCGCCGACCTCAAGTTCCTGCCGGACCCGCGCAAGGGATGTCTCGGCGGTGCGGACGCCGGCTGCGATTTCTGCCCCTTCCAGACGCAGCACCAGGGCGTCGGCCGCAATCACCTGGCCCTGCACCACGCCCAGGGTCTGGACGATTCCATCGACACGGGCCGCCAGGACGGCGGTCTTGTCGGCCTCGGTCACGCCGGATACGCGGATTTCACGGGCATAATCCGACAGGACCGGAACCACGGCGGCAACGGTCCGCACAGCTGCCGCCGGCTGCGGTTGCGCTGGTGTCACCGTCTTGCCGGCATCTTCGGCCTGCTCGCTGCCCACGGCCGAAAACTCTCCGGTGGCGACCCAGGCCGCAGCGGCCAGAAGCACGATCACCGCCGTGACACGATTTGCCGTGAAGACAGAAGACATGGGACGCGGTCCTTGATCAGACAGTCTGCAAACCGGCCGGAAGCCGGGCGGGAAGGATCGGGTTGCGGCACCCTTTGGCCGTGACGATCCGGGCCGCAACCATGGCAATGCGGGTCAGCACGACCAATCCGGCAAGACGCCGCTCTGCCCGATCGCGGTGCCACATCCGGCCCCCAGGGCGGCACCATCGCCCAAAAAGGCAATGGTTTCCAGTGCCATGTTTGCGGACCTTGCAATGCGGCGGCAGCCTTGGGTGCCAGGCACCGCGCGGGCCGGTGGCAGATGGTCAGATCACCAGCTGCTGGCCCAGTTCGATCACGCGGTTTGTCGGCAAGTGGTAGAAGCTGGTGGCATCGGCCGCGTTTCTGGTCAGGGCGATGAACAGCTTTTCCTGCCAGCCCGGCAGGCCCCGCCTGGGGTCGGATTTGAAGGACCGGCGGTTCAGGAAGAAGGACGTCGACATGATGTCGAACTTGATGCCGCGTCGGCGGCCCAGCGCCAGGGCCTTGGGAATGTTGGTTTCTTCCATATAGCCGAACACCAGATCGATCCGGGTGAAGCGGTCGTTGACCGGGGTGATCACCAGCCGCTCTGCCTCGGGGACATAGGGCACGGTTGCCACCGTGACGCCCACGATCAGGTTCTGCGCATGCAGCACCTGATTGTGCTTGATGTTGTGCATCAGTGCCGCCGGGGCCACCTCGGGGTCTGCGGTCAGAAAGACGGCCGTGCCCGAGACATCCACCAGATGCTTTGACGTGCCAACCATCTGCGTCAGGGACTGGATGGTCACCGAATTGCGGCGCGATTGCCGCTGGACATGGGCCGAACCGCGCAGCCAGGTCCACATCAGCAGACACATGGCAGAGGCCATCAGCACAGGAATATATCCGCCATCCAGCAGCTTTGTCGCGTTCGCTGCAAGAAAGATCAGTTCGACAAGAAGAAGCGGGCCGATCACCAGGCCTGTCAGCAGCCGTGACCATTTCCAGCCCTTCACCAAAAGCACGGCCGCCAGGATCGAGGTGATCACCATGTCGCCCGTGACCGCGATGCCATAGGCCGACGCAAGATCCGCTGACGAGCCGAAGGCCAGTACCAGACCCATGACGCCAATCGCCAGGATGCCATTGACCTTGGGCAGGTAAATCTGGCCGACCTGGCTTTCAGAGGTGTGCAAGATCTCCAGCCGGGGCAACAGACCCATCCGGACCGCCTGCTTCATCATCGAGAAGGCCCCCGAGATCACCGCCTGGCTGGCAATGACGGTGGCACAGGTGGCAAGGATCACCAGTGGCAGCAATGCCCAATCGGGTGCCATCAGGAAAAACGGGTTTGACGCCTTGTCGGGATGCGACAGCACCAGCGCGCCCTGGCCGAGATAGCTCAGCGTCAGGGCGGGAAAGACAAGCAAGCCCCAGGCAAGCCGGATCGGCAACCTGCCGAAATGCCCCATATCGGCGTAAAGTGCCTCACCACCGGTCACGGCAAGAAAGACCGAGCCCATGACAATGAACGAGGCATAGCCGTTTGCGACCAGAAAGCCGGCGGCATGCAGCGGGTTCAGCGCGGACAGGATGGACCAGTCATCGCCGATGTGCCGCAGGCCAAGGGCCGCCATGGTCACGAACCAGACAACCATGATGGGACCGAACAGGATTGACACCGCCGCTGTGCCATGTTTTTGCACAAGAAACAGGACGATGATGATGACCAGCGTCGCCGGCACCACGAAGGGCCCGAACGACGGTGCCACCAGCACCATGCCTTCCACCGCCGAAAGTACCGACATTGCCGGGGTAATCACGGCATCGCCGAAGAACAGCGATATTCCGGCCATGCCCAGCCCCAGCAACCAGGCCGGCCTTCGGCGCAGGGCCTGCTGGATCAGCGCAACCAGCGACAGCGTGCCCCCTTCGCCCTGGTTGTCGGCCCGCATGACCAAAAGGACGTATTTCACGCTGACGATCAGAATCAGGGTCCAGAGCAGCAGCGAGACGATGCCAATCACATCTTCGCGCAACAGCCCGTCTTCGCCGGCGGCCCGCAGGGATTCGCGCATGGCGTAAAGCGGGCTTGTCCCGATGTCACCGTAGACGACCCCGATAGAGCCAAGCACCAGAACGGGAAGCTTGCCCGCAACGCCATGCCCGCTTGCCTTGCGATCTGGCCGCAGGGAAGCCTCGTCCGACATATCATGCCCCCTTGTGGACAGGGGTCTGATACGCCCTCTGCCGCGCAGCGGCAAGCCGGGGCCGCCACCGGAACGTCACAGCCGGCTGACCTGGCCCCGCCTTGCCCGAACGCTATGGCCCGGGACGGAACGCCGTCCGCCGCAAGGTCCGCGCAGAAGCGACGGCCCGGGAATGCCGCAAGAACCCCGGCACGGGCAGGACCGGCCGTTCGGCGGCCCCTGGCAGCGGGAACGCCGGATGGGCCTTGCGGCCCCTGCCGGTCACGCCGGGGACCGTCCCCTTCCACCGCCCTTGCCACTGCCACAGCCCTGCTGACCCCGGCACGGCGGCGCGCCGGGGTGGCTTTGGCAGGCTGCTGGAATATGCCAGCCGCGTGGATCGCTGGCGGGAAAGCAGGTTACCCTTCCATGTGCGCCCTGCGCGGTCTGGCGAGGGGCATCGCCCCGGTCCAGCGGTGCGCGTGCCAAAGGCGCGGCGGGGGCCCAAGCCCCGGCAAGTGCCCCGCCGCCCATTACGGGCGCGGGCCTCTGCCAATTACAGACCTGCTGGTCTGCGGGCTGCCGTTGCGCGCGGGCGGGGGAACCGCGACTCGCGTTTCCGGGTCCCGCCCGCACTGGCGAAAGCGCTGTCACCGCTGCAATGGCAGGGGCCATCGCCCCTGCCAGAGTGCCAGGCTGATCCTTGACCAGCCGGGGGCCAAAGCCCCCGGCCAGCGCCCGCCCCGCCCATGGCGGGCGCTTCGCCCCCGCCGGGTCGGGCGCTGGCCTCTGTCCTTCCCGGACCTGCCGGTTTACGGGGCACCGT
>JADCEF010000032.1 GCA_020250445.1 Rhodobacter sp. | reverse complement strand
TGCGTTTCCTGTTCCCGCCCGAACGGATGACAGCACCTTCACCGCTTCAATGGCAGGGGCCATCGCCCCTGCCACAGCGCCACGCCGGGATCAGGACGGGCCGGGGGCCCAAAGCCCCCGGCCAGCGCTCGCCCTGCCCCCGGCGAGCGCTTCTCACCCGCCGGGTCGGGCGCTGGCCTCTGTCCCTCCCGGACCTGCCGGTCTGCGGGGCACCGTCCCACGCGCGGGCGGGGGAAACGCGGCCCGCGTTCCGTGTTTCCGCCCGAAGGGCCAATCCCTTTCCCTGGACCGGGAAGGGTCTCCCGGCAGGCTGGCGGTCGGATTGCTGTTTCGGCACCCCGTCAAGGCAGCCCTGCATTCTTTGAAGCCTGTGAAAGACCGCCGGTCGCTTTTCTGCCTGCCGCGACTACCGCCGTCTGGCTTGGGCAAGGCCCTTGGCCCCGGGAGCCGTGCCTTTCGGCAACCGGATTGCTGAAACACTCTCGCGGGGCGTTTCCGGCCCGTCCCGTGGTCGCGCAGCGCGCTTCATGGGTTGTCGGCGTTTTCGGGCGCTACCCCTGCGGCGTCATGGCCTTGCGCTGGCGCGCGCGTTCCAGACCAAGGGTGCGTTCCCGCCAGATGATCAGGATACCCGCCGTCACCACCAGAAAGGCACCGAACAGCATGGTTGCGGTCGGCACCTCGTCAAACAGGAAATAGCCGAACGCAAGCGCGAACAGCATCGAGACATATTCGAAGGGTGCCACGACCGAGGCATCGGCCTCGCGGTAGCCGCTGGTCAGCAGGATCTGCCCGATGCCCCCCAGCACGCCTGCCGCAATCAGGATTGCCGCCTCGCGGCCATTGGGCATCACCCAGCCAAAGGGCAGGGTGACAAGCGACAGAAGCGTCGCGGTGGCCGAGAACCAGAAGACGATGGCCGAGGTGCTTTCGGTCAGAACCAGCTTGCGCACGAAGACCTGCGCCAGGGCGGCAAAGACGGCCCCCCCCAGCACCAGCATCGCGCCCAGCGTCTCGGCGGTTTCCACGGCCCCGTCCGACAGGGCGGTGACGCGCGGCGACAGCACGATCAGGACGCCCGCCAGACCCAGGGCCACGGCCGACATCCGGAACACCCGCACCTCTTCGCCCAGAAACATGGCGGCAAAGACCACGGTCAGCAGCGGTGCCGCATAGCCGATCGCCGTCACCTCGGGCAGTGGCAGATAAGCAAGGCCCGCAAAGCCCAGGCCCATCGCCGAGGTGCCGACGACCCCGCGCCAGACATGGCCCATCGGCTGGGCCGTGCGCAGCCCCTGCCACAACTCGCGCCGCCAGGCCAGCCAGGCCACGATCACCGGTATGGCAAAAAGCGACCGGAAGAACACCGCCTGACCGGGCGGCACATGGGCCGAGGTTGATTTGATCAGAGCGGCCATCACGATAAAGACCAGAACCGACGCGATCTTGAAGGATATGCCGCGCAAAGGGCGCATGGCCGCACTCCCATGGGGATAAGTGGGTGATAGCCCCCCGTGCCGCAGGCGCAAGGGCCAAGTGGCACTGGACGGGACGGCAGCGGTACGCTTCACTGCAAGGATAAGGAGTCCGCCATGCCCAGACCGACACTGTCCGACCTGATCGACCAGGGACGGGGCGTTACCCCCGCCGATCTGGTGCTGCGCGGCGGGCGGGTGTTCGACCTGATCACCGGTGATCTGGCGGAAAGCGACGTGGCGATCTGCGGCGATACCATTGCGGGTGTGTTCGGGGATTACGAGGCGCGGCAGGTGATCGACTGCACCGGCAGGATTCTGGTGCCGGGGTTCATCGACACCCATCTGCACATCGAATCCTCGCTGGTCACGCCCTATGAGTTCGACCGCTGCGTCGGGCCGCGCGGTGTGACCACCGCGATCTGCGACCCGCATGAAATTGCGAATGTCTGCGGGCTGACCGGCATCCGGTATTTCCTGGAGGCTTCAGCGGAAACGGTGATGGACATCCGTGTGCAACTGTCGTCCTGCGTGCCGTCCACCCATATGGAAACCGCCGGGGCGCAGCTTTCGGCGGCGGACCTGGTGCCGCTGATGGATCATCCAAGGGTCATCGGGCTGGCAGAGTTCATGAATTTCCCCGGCGTGCTGTTCAAGGACCCAGGCTGTCTGGAAAAGCTGGCGGCATTCCGGGGCCGCCACATCGACGGGCACGCGCCGCTGCTGCGCGGCAAGGACCTGAACGGCTATATCAGCGCCGGCATCCGCACCGAGCACGAGGCGACAACGGCGCAGGAGGCGCTGGAAAAGCTGCGCAAGGGCCTGCGCGTGCTGATCCGCGAAGGGTCGGTGTCCAAGGACCTGCAGGCGCTGGTCCCGATCCTGACCGAACGCCACGCGCCCTATCTGGCCTTGTGCACCGATGACCGCAATCCGCTGGACATCGCGGAACACGGGCACCTTGATTACATGATCCGCACCGCCATCGCGCTGGGCGCGCCGCCGCTGGCGGTGTACCGCGCGGCCAGCCTGTCGGCGGCCGAGGCGTTCGGGCTGAAAGACCGGGGGCTGATCGCCCCGGGCAAGCGCGCCGACATTGCCGTGATCGACACGCTGGAGGGCTGCCATGCGTCCTTGGTGCTGTGCGGCGGAGTGGTGGCGGGGGATGCGGCCTATGCCGCACGCCGGATCGTTGCGCCTGTGGCGCGCCAGTCGGTGAAGGCGCCGCCCGTGACGGCGCAGTCGTTCCGCACCGGGGGAAACCGCGCGGAAACCCCGGTCATCGGCATCCTGCCGGGCAAGATCATCACCGAACATCTGACATATGTCATTGCGCCGGAAGGCGGCGACAAGCGCACGGATATCGCGCGCGACCTGGTCAAGATCGCTGTGGTGGAACGGCACGGGGTCAACGGCAATCTGGCGACCGGTTTTGTAAAGGGATTTGGCCTGAAGCGGGGGGCCATCGCCTCGACCGTCTGCCATGACCACCACAATATCGCGGTGGTGGGGGCCACCCCGGAAGACATGGCCTTTGCCGTGACCCGTCTGGGCCAGATCGAAGGCGGGTTCGTTGTGGTGGACGGGGGCCGCGTTCTGGCCGAACTGCCGCTGCCTGTCGCAGGCCTGATGAGCCTGGAGCCGTTCGAGGCGGTGCGCGACAGCCTGGTCGCCCTGCGCGCCGCCGCACGAAGCCTGGGCGTGACACTGGAAGAGCCGTTCCTGCAACTGGCCTTCCTGTGCCTGCCGGTGATCCCGCATCTGAAGATCACCGACCATGGCATGGTGGATGTGGACCGGTTCGAGGTGATCGGGCCGTAATTGGCCAATCTTAAGGTATCAACCTTGCGGCGTAAGTTCAGCCCGCAACAATCCCCGGCCCAGCCGCCCCCGCCAGCCCCCGTGTCGCGCTGCCAGTCGCCGGAAGCAGCGGAATCAAACAGGCCTGCACCGCATGATAGAGGTCCGGCTTGCCGGTGAAGACCCTCGCCACAGGGCGCAGGTCGTCATCCAGTTCCGGCCACCAGCCGCCGCCCTGCCGGTCGATCACATGGGTGGCGACAAAGCTCCAGATCCGGCGGTACCACCCTTCAAACCGGGGATCGTCGCTGATCTGGCGCAGCACGCCGGCCGCCGCGATGCCTTCGGCCAGCGGCCACCAGTAGCGGTCGGTCCGCTCGGGCCGGTCATCCCAGCCCAGCGTGTAGTAAAAGCCGCCCCGCGCCCTGTCCCAGCCGATGTCGCAGGTATGCAGGAACAGCGCCTGCGCCGCCTCGGGCAGCCAGGCATGGGCGCGCCCGCCCAGCTCCCACAGCTGCACCAGCAGGCGGGACCATTCCAGCGCATGGCCCGGCGTGGTGCCGCCGGGGCGGAACATGGGGTTTCCGGCATAGGCGCGGTCCACCGACCAGTCGGCGGTGAAATGTTCGGCCACGCGCCAGCCCTCGGCGCGGGCATGGCAGTTGATGATCAGGGCCGCAATCCGTTCGGCCATGGTCAGATGGTGCCGCTCGCCCGTCGCCTCGAAGGCGGCCATCAGCGCCTCGGTCAGGTGCATGTTGCTGTTCTGGCCGCGATAGCTGCCCAGGGGCTGCCAGTCGGCGGTGTATTCCTCGGTCGTGGCCCCCGCGGCCTCATCCCAGAAGCGGCGCAGCAGCACGTCGGTGACATCGGCCAGCAGGGTATCGGCATCGGGGTGGCCCGCCACCTTTGCCGACGAAGCTGCCAGCAGGACGAAGGCATGACCGTAGGCCTGCTTTGTGTCATCAACCGGACCTGCGTCATTGACCGTCCAGTACCAGCCGCCCCGCCGGGCATCGTGATGCGCCCCGCGCAGGAAGGCCATGCCATGGTCGATCATCCGGTCCGCCCCGGGCAGGCCCAGCAGATGGGCCATCGCAAAGCAATGCACCATCCGCGCGGTGTCATGCAGCCCGCGCACCGTGCCGCCCGCATCGGGGGCGGGCAAGGGCCGGCCCCGGTCATCAAGGCTGAAGAACCCGCCCCTTGGGTTGACCGCCGCCCGCTGGAAAAAGTCGAACAGCCCGCGCGCCTGGTCCATGAGCCACAGGCGGTGCGCCGGGCGGTGCAGGAAATCGGGGCCGCCGTTTGCGGCCCAGCCGGGACGTCGGGTGTCGGTCATCGCGGTATCTCCGGCAGTCGGTCAGGCGGGGCAGGGCCAGGGCAAGACCCGGCCCTCTGGCCACGTTAAACACGGTTCCGCGCCGCTGGGCCAGCCTGTTCAGACCGGGCCTGCCGAAGCCCGCCCACCCCGGGCCGCCCGCAGCAAGAGAATGTCCATCTCTGCCGGGCCGAGTCTTTGGAATAAACAATCACGACTTATCCGGTAGGGTTAAAGACAGCGCCCGACCTGATTCCCTGCCGCCACCCGATGGGGCCCCGCATGACCAAGACGCTGATCATACCTGGACTTGATGGCTGGCCTGCCTCACATGGGCGGCACTGGGGGGCGCTTGGCGGTCGCGCAACGCACCCCGTCGACAACATGGCCGGCGGCTATGGCCCCGGGCTGGGCCGACTGCGCGACGCGCCGCGTGTGGCACGGGCACGTTGCACACCCGGCCGGACCCCTTCGGACTTCACCCTGGAAAGGAGAGCATGATGCGATCTGACAGATCTGACCGCAGGCCCTCGGGGGCTTTGCTGCTGTTCCTTGCGGTCTATATCGCCGCCTTCGGCCTGCTGTTCGCCCCGAAGGGCACCTTCGTGTCTTCCCCGGCCGAGGCGACCCTGTCCACCCCCTGACCGACCGGAGGATACCGTGTTCTGCTGCGCCCACGACCCCGGCCTTGCCCTGCTTCTGGCGGGGGATAAGGGTCAGTCCGACCAGACCGCCCCCCCGCCGGTTTTGATCCGCATCATCATGATCGGTATTCTGGCCGTGAACGCATCGGCGCTGGTCATCATCGCGCTGGGCTGATGCGCATAAAGAAAAGCGATCGGGCAGTTGGGGCGCGGCAAGTGACGCGTCAGGATGATGTCGCGGCGAACCCGCCCGTATCCAGCGGGCGGGCCAGGACCACACCCGCAAGCCATTGCAGCAGCGGCAGGACCCACTCCTTCCTGCCACGGATGACCTGCAGCGCCACCTGATCCAGGGTGGCCCCGCCCGGGGCGACAAGCGTGTTGCGCACAGCGGCCATCGGTTCTACACGGCCCTTCGGCCAGCGGCGCTTGTCGTCCGCGGCAATCTCCCGCTCCTGACCTTGGCGACCTGCAGCCCGTAACTGAACCCGGTCGAAAACCTCTGTCAATATCTGCGCAAACCGGTCTGCAACCAGCGTCTTCGAAGCTGCGAAGCCATCTTCGCTGCCCGCTGCGCCGCATGGAACCGCTTTGCCAAGAACCCCGGCACCGTCACCTCTGTCCCCCCGCGCTTGCTGGCGCAGGTCACATGAACGGGCCGTTGGCACGACGCCTGCAAACTCCGTCACGGCGCGCCTGGCCTTGCTGCCGGATAGCCTCCACGCCGGGCCTCCCGTGCTTCACCCGCAATACCTTGTCCTGCCGGGTCATGCCCCGCACCGGCACCGGCTGCGACGGTGCCGCAGCGGGGGGTGACCGGCAAGGACGCGGGACGCCCCGGCACGGCAATGGGCGAACCGGGGCGACCGGGGCGGTGTCGCCTGCCGTTCCGGATGCCCGGGGATGCCCGTGCGCCAAAGGGCGCTGGCTGGCCTATTCCGCAAAAGGCACGCCCGTCTTGGTGCGCGCTTTGCCGTTGCGGGTGTGGCCTGGCCGGCCCTGCCCGGCCGGATTTCTGCGGCAAAGGCCCAGAAGCTGCTTCCTGCGAAGGCAGCAGCGCCTTTGTTGCCCGGGCAAGCCCCGGCTTGGCCTGCGATATCCGGCAGGTTGATCAACATGAGGCATCTCGTTGCGCCCAGACCAGGACCGGTCAGCCCGGACGCACCTTTTCCGCCATGACCGGGACCGACCTGCCGCCGCAAGGCGGGCGCCGAGGGACGGATTCCGGGCCGGGATGCGTGCCGTCCGTGCCGCCCGCCTTTCAGACCTTCGGCACCACATCGCCGGGGCTTGCCACGCCCTCGGCAAGGGCGACATGGCGTTTCACGGCGACGAAGCTGTCCGGTGACACCGAGATCGAGTCGATCCCGGCCTTGACCAGCAGTCTGGCGAAGGCCGGGTCATTGCTGGGGGCCTGACCGCACAGCCCGACCTTGGCACCGGCCTTGTGGGCGCGTGCGATCAGGCTTTCGATCATCCACAGCACCGCCGGATCGGATTCGTCGAAAAGTGCTGCCAGTTCCTCTGAGTCGCGATCAACCCCCAGGGTCAGTTGCGTCAGGTCGTTCGACCCGATCGAAAACCCGTCGAACCGCCTGGCGAAGTCTTCCGCCAGAATGACATTGGCCGGAATTTCGCCCATCACATAGACCTCAAGCCCGTCCTTGCCGCGCTTCAGCCCGTGCTTTTCCATCACCTGCAGCACCCGGTCGGCCTCAAGCGGGGTGCGGCAGAACGGGATCATCACCACGACGTTGTCAAAACCCATCTCCTTTCGCAGGCGCAGGATCGCCTTGCATTCCAGCGCGAAGCCTTCTTCGTACTGCGGCGAGTAATAGCGCGACGCCCCGCGCAGGCCGATCATCGGGTTTTCCTCGTGGGGCTCAAACTCGCGCCCGCCCAGAAGTTCGGCATATTCGTTGGTCTTGAAATCGCTCATCCGCACGATCACCGGTTTGGGGTAAACGACTGCCGCGATCTGCGACAGGCCCCGCGCCAGGCCATCGACAAAGAACTCGGTCTTGTCGCTGTAGGCCTTGGTCATCCTGGCGATTTCGGCCTTGGCGGCCTGGTCCGTCAGCCGGTCGAAATGCACCAGGGCCATCGGGTGAACCTTGATCGCATTGTTGATCACGAACTCCATCCGCGCCAGTCCGACGCCATCACAGGGCAGCCGCCACCAGCGAAAGGCGGCCGAAGGATTGGCCATGTTCAGCATGATCTGTGTTCTGGTCTTCGGCAGATCGTCGATCCGCAGGTCTTCGACATCGAAGCGGGCGATTCCCTCGTAGATCACGCCTTCGCCACCGCCTGCGCACGATACGGTGACCTCTTGTTCATCGTGCAGGATGTGGGTGGCCGTGCCGGTGCCCACAATTGCCGGCAGGCCCAACTCCCGGCTGACAATCGCGGCATGGCTGGTGCGCCCGCCATGGTCCGTCACAATGGCCGAGGCGCGCTTCATGATGGGCACCCAGTCAGGATCGGTGGTCGAGGTAACAAGGATCGAGCCGTCGACAAACCGGTCGATATCCCTGGCGCTTTCGAGGATGCAGACCCGTCCCGCAGCGACGGCACTGCCAACGCTGAGCCCGCTGAGCAGCGTCTTGCCCGCCTTTCTGACCGTGTAGGATTTGATCGCCCCCGCATCGGCGCGCGATTGCACCGTTTCGGGGCGGGCCTGCACGATGAACAACTCTCCCGTGTCGCCGTCGCGGGCCCATTCCATGTCCATGGGCTGGCCGTAATGGGTCTCGATCGTCACCGCCATCCGCGCCAGATCAAGGATTTCGGCGTCGCTCAGGACCCAGGCCGCGCGTTCGGCCTTTGACGTCGGCACGTTGCGCGTCTCGCCGCCCTGCCGGTTGGCATAGATCATCTTGATTTCCTTTGCGCCAAGCCGCTTTCCGACGATCGGCGTCACGTTCTGCGCGCCCAGGAAGGGCTTGTAGACCTGATATTCATCGGGGTTCACCGCGCCCTGAACCACATTTTCGCCCAAGCCCCAGGCCGCGTTGATCAGGGCGATCCTGTCAAATCCGCTTTCGGTATCGATCGAGAACATCACGCCTGAACCGCCGGTATCCGACCGGACCATCCGCTGGACCCCGATCGACAGCGCGACCTTGGCGTGGCCGAACCCCTTCATCTGGCGATAGCTGATCGCCCTGTCGGTGAAAAGCGAGGCATAGCAACTCCGGCAGGCGGTCAGCACGGCCTTTTCCCCGCGCACATTCAGGTAGGTTTCCTGCTGGCCGGCGAAGCTGGCATCGGGCAGATCCTCGGCCGTGGCGCTGGAGCGAACGGCAACCGGCAGGTCCGCCACCCCGGCCCGGCGCGACAGGTCGCGGTAGCTTTGCAGAATGTCCGCCTCGATCTCGCCGGGCCAGTCCCCGGCCAGGATCATGGCGCGAACCCGGGACCCCGCCTCGTGCAGGGCAATCCTGTGATCCTGCCATTGGCCGATCACATCGTCGATGCGGGCATCAAGACCGTTGGCAGTCAGGTAGGCGCGATAGGCATCCGCCGTGGTGGCAAAGCCCGACGGCACCCTGATACCCTTCTGGCCCAGCTGCCGGACCATTTCGCCAAGCGAACTGTTCTTGCCACCGACCAGCGCAACATCCCGTCGGGTCAGGTCTTCGAACCATATGACGTTCACCCGCTTATCCGACATTTCGGCCTCCTCATCGCCGGGACTTTCAGATCGTCACTATGCCCCCCTGATCATTGCTGCATTGATTTCCATCAAACGCAGGACCGGGCTGTTGTGATATGTCCCCGCAAATGGGACGGGGGCGTGAGATGGTCAATTCCGGCATTGAACGGCTGATCGAAGAGGTTGAGGGCGCGGCGCAACTGGACCGCGCCATGCTGGCCCGCACCGCCGATGTCCTGCGTCAGGTCTTTCCGGAAGCCGACCTGTCGGTTGCGGCACCGTCGGATCCGGTCGGGCAGGCCCTGCTTCTGGTTGATGCGTTTCTGCCGACCTGGACGATCCGGCTTACCGGCAATGCGACCGGGCCGGACGGCCACTGGCACTGTTCGCTGCGCGAGAGCCGGGGCAGCGATGAAGACGAGTTGATCGGCTTTGGCACCGGGCCTGTTATCGGCCTGGCAGTTGTTGCCGCCTTGCTGCGCGTGGCGCGTGCAAAGGCGGCGCACTGATGCAGGTCCCGCCCGGGGTCTGGCGGTGCCCCTGGCCGAAAGGAACCGCGCACCAACCGCCGTGCCGCCGCCCGTCTGCACCTCAGGACTGAAAGACGTAAGAGCCGGGGGCCGGGGCAAGGGCGGGAAAGCCACGCTCCGGCGCGCCGATGCCCGGAGGCGGCACAAGATCGCCGCTTCGGGCGGAAAGCCAGGCGGCCCATTCCGGCCACCACGAGCCGGGTTTGGGGTCACACCCCTTCAGCCAGGCGTCGGCACCGATGTAATGCGCACCCGGGCGGCGGTGTCCGACACGGTAGTGCCGGCTGATGTGGCCCGGCGGCGACAGGATGCCGCCGTTATGGCCGCCCTTGGTCAGCACGAAGGTCAGGTCACAATCGGTGAAGAGCGCAGTCTTGTAAACCGAACGCCAGGGCGCGATGTGGTCGGATTCGGTGCCGACGACGAACATCGGCACGGCGATGTCCTTCAGCGCAATCACGCGGCCTTCCACGGCGAAGCGGCCGGCGGTGATGCGGTTTTCCAGAAAGATGCCCCGCAGGTATTCCGAATGCATCCGGGCTGGCATGCGGGTGGTATCGTTGACCCAGACGGTCATGTCCGTGGGCAGGTCGGGTTCGCCCAGCCAGTAGCGGCGCACGGCGCGGGACCAGATCAGGTCCTCGGACCGGATCGCGGCGAAGGCACCCGACATCTGCGGCCGGTCCAGGTAGCCTTGCGACCACATCATGTCCTCAAGGAACGCGACCTGGCTTTCATCCAGAAACAGCAGCAGTTCCCCGGCCTCGGCGAAATCAACCTGTGCCGCCATCAGTGTGACCGAGGCCAACCGGTCATCCCCGTCCCGCGCCATGGTGGCCGCCGCGATGGCCAGAAGCGTTCCGCCCAGGCAATAGCCATTGGCATGGACCCTGCGGCCCGGCACAATGGCGCTGATCACCTCCAGCGCCTTAAGGATGCCGTTGATGCGGTAGTCTTCCAGCGACAGCGCCGCCTGATCGGCGGCCGGATTGCACCACGAGATGCAAAAGACAGTATGGCCCTGGTCGACCAGCCACCGGATCAACGAGTTTTCCGGCGAAAGATCAAGAATGTAGTATTTCATGATCCAGGCCGGGACAATCAGCACCGGATCGGACCGGACCTTGTCGGTTGCCGGCGCGTACTGGATCAGCTCCATCAGCGCGTTGCGGTACACCACCGACCCGGGCGTCCGGGCCAGCACCTTGCCAAGCGCAAACTCCTCGGGAACCGGGCGGTGTTCCTGCGCAAGGATATGCCGGGCGTCATCGGCAAAATGCGCGGCCCCTTCGACAAGATTGGTTCCGCCCGTCTTCAGGGTTGCGGCGATGATCCCCGGGTTCCCGAGCGGAAAATTCGCGGGCGATACCGTATCGAGAAGCTGGCGCATCATGAAGCCGGTCCGTTCGGCGTTCTGCCTGCGCAGGCCCGGAAGTTCGGCAGTGGCGGCCTGCCACCAGTCCTGCACGCCAAGAAAGCCTTGCTGCCACAGGCCGAAGGGGGCCTTGTCCCAGCCCGGGTCGGACCACCGGGTGTCATTGGGGCCGGGTGTGAAGGGCTTGTCCGGCGTCGTGCCCAGCAGACCCGCCGTTGTATATTGAAAAAGCTTGATCCAGTTTGACTGCGCCCGCTCTGCCAATTCCAGCTGCCGCCCCGGCGCGCGGGACAGATGCATGGCCCAGTCGGACCAGGCATCGAGCATGGCGTGCGGGGAAAGCCCGGCCGTCAGACGGGCAAGTCCCGCCATCACGCTGCGGTCCAGCGCCGCGTAGCGATGCGGCTCAGGGACCGGCTGCGGCTGCGGCGGCATCACCGCCGGTACCCGGGCGACAGTCCCGGCAGGGTCGGGTGCGGGGGGCGTTCGGGCCGGATCCTCCGCAGCCCCGGTCAAGGCCCCGGCAAGATCGACAGTTTTCCTCCGTTCGGCCTTGGCCCCGTCATCGCCCGCCGCTTTCTTAAGGGTGACGCCGGTGTCGCGTGCGACACGGACCCTGTCATCCGATTTGCCGATTTTGGTCATCCCGCCCATGCCCTGCCATTTGATTGCGCTGCGACGGCGTCGCCATGGTGCCCGTCGGTCTGCCCGGCCCGGGCGGCAACCCCCGCAAGATGCCTGACCTTCAGATGGTCAACGACCGTGCTGCAGGCAATGCGCCGCATCACCGAAGCCTGTGACAGCCGGGACAGGACCGGGATCAGCCCCAGAAGGGCCGCCACAAGGTGCCAGGGGCAGATCTGCTGCGTGCAGTCCATGCGCGTGTTCCTTCTTTTGCAGTCAGGCGGTCAGCATCTTGGCCAGATAGGCCGCAGCCTTTGACGGGGTAGCAAGGCGCGGATAGTCGGACTCGGGGATCGGCAGGCTGAAACGCTTGTGCAAGGCGCTGACGAGGTTCAGGAAATCCATGGAATCAAGGCCAAGATCATCCTGCAGATGGTCGTCATCGCCAATCGCTGCGGGGTCAAGATCGGGGGCAATGCCGATCAGATCGGCGATGAAGGCGGCGCGGATTTCCTGGGGGGTCATGGGCTGTCCGGCTCCTGCAGCAGACGATCGATTTCGGCAAGGAACACCGCGCCCCGGCGACCGTCGCTGACCCGGTGGTCGGCGGCAAGGGTGGCGGTCACCGCTAGGCCTGGCGTCAGGATGCCGTCTTGGACCAGGGGTCTGACGCGCGGGGCGCCGAAGCCGACCAGCGCGACCTGCGGCGGGTAGATCACGCCAAACATCGCATCCACGCCGGTCTCGCCCAGCGAGGAGACGGTGATCGTCCCTTGCGTGATCTCGCTGTTGCGAAGCCGTCCGGCGCGTGTGCGCGCAACAAGGTCGCGCATCCTTTGCATGATCGTGTCGCTGTCCAGGTCTTGCGCGTCGGGGATCGCCGGGGCGATCAGACCGCCGCCGCGCAGCGCGATGGCCAGCCCGCAGTTGACCGTGGCAGAGGGCACGAAGCCCCCTTCGTCAAACCGGCCGTTCATCTCCGGAACCTTGGCCAGCGCCCGCACCGTTGCGCGGACCAGAAGCGCACCCATCAGCAGGCGGCGGTCCGGGGGGCGGGCGGCGTTGGTGGCGGCAAGCCAGCCCTGTGCCGCGTGCAGGGCAATCTCGTGGCTCAGGTAATAATGCGGGATTTCGCGTTTCGACCGCGACATGGCAGCGGCAATGGCGCGGCGCATCTCGGTCAGATCAAGCCCGGGCCTGCCCTTGGGGCCGCCGTCCCGCGCCGGTGCCGTGGGCGGCGCGGGGCGCAACCGCGTCCCCGCCTCGACATCTGCCAGAAGAACCGCACCACCCGGGCCGGATCCCGCCACCGTTTCAAGGGCCAAGCCAAGGTCCGCCGCGCGGGCGCGCGCCGCCGGCGAGGCGGGGCGGGGGCCGCCGCTGCCGCCGACCGGGGCCACAGAGGGCGCTGGCGGCTGCGCCGCCTGCGGAAGTTGTTCTTGGCGGGGCGGGGCAACGGAAGGTGCCTCATCTTGCGCCGTGCCGATCTGCGCCAGGGGCGCGCCGACCGGCAAGGTTTGGCCGGGTTCGGCCAGCAAGGCACTGATCTGGCCTGCCTCGAAAATCTCGATTTCGATGGCGCCCTTCTGGGTCTCAACCACCGCCACAATATCGCCTTTGGCCACGTGATCGCCGGGCTTGACCAGCCATTCGATCAGCTTGCCTTCCTCCATGTCGGCACCAAGCGAGGGCATGGTGAAAAGGCTCATGCCGTGATCCCCGGCAGCGCCTTTACGGCGGCGATGATGTCTGCGACCTGCGGCAGGGCGGCGGTTTCCAGATGCCTGGGGTAAGGCACCGGCACCTCGGCGGCACAGACGCGGGCGACGGGGGCATCAAGGTGCCAAAAGCACCCCTCCTGCACGCGTGCCGCGATTTCGGCCGACAGCGAGCCTGTGCGCCAGCCTTCGTCCACCACCACCGCGCGACGGGTGCGGCTGACAGAGGCCAGGATGGTCTCTTCATCCAGCGGCCGCAGGGACCGCAGGTCGATCACCTCGGCCTCGATCCCGTCCTTTGCAAGGGTCCCGGCCGCATCCAGCGCCTTCCACAGCGACTGTGACCAAGACAGCAGCGTCACATCCCGCCCCGGACGGCGGATCGCCGCGCGGTCAATGTCTACGGCACCCGCGTTGGCGGCGATCTTGCCCGCCATGTTGTACAGCATGACATGCTCCAGCAGGATGACCGGGTCAGGGTCTTGCAGCGCCGTTTCCAGCATGCCGCGCGCGTCTTGCAGGGTTGCGGGGGCGATGACGCGCAGACCGGGGATATGGGCAAAGAAGGCCTCCAGGCTGTGCGAATGCTGTGCGGCCAACTGCCGCCCTGCGCCGGTTGCCATGCGGATCACCAGCGGCACGCCGAACTGCCCGCCAGACATGTGCCGGATGGTGGCGGCGGTGTTCAGGATCTGGTCCAGGGCAAGAAGCGAGAAGTTCACCGTCATGATTTCCACAATCGGGCGCATACCCGCCAGCGCCGCGCCGATCCCCGCCCCGGTAAAGCCGGATTCGGCCAGGGGCGTATCGCGAATGCGGTCGGGACCGAACCTGGCCAGCAGCCCCGCCGACACCGCATAGCAGCCGCCATAGGCGCCGATATCCTCGCCCATCATGAACACGCGGTCATCGCGCTGCATCGCCTCGGCAATCGCAGCGCGGCAGCAGTCACGGTAGGTGCTGTCGGTCAGGGTATCGGGGGCAAGGGGCGCAGGTGGTGCGGGGCGGGTTTCGGCGGTGACGTGGCGGGTCAGGTCCCCGACCGGCTCCCACGGGGCCTGTTCGCAGGCGGCGACGGCGTTCTTCAGCTGCGCCTCGACCTCGGCTTCGATGGCGTCCACCTCCTGGGGATGCATCAAGCCGTTGTCCAGCAGCCAGGACTGGAACCGTGTGATGGGCGAGCGTTTGCGCCATTCCGCGACCTCGGCCTTGTCACGGTACTTTTCGGTGTCGAACATGGAATGCGGCCGCGTGCGGTAGGTGCGGCATTCAATGAATTGCGGCCCGCCGCCGGCGCGGATCGCCTCGACCAGGCGGCGCGCGGCAGCCTCGACCGAAACCACATCGTTGCCGTCCACGCTTTCCGCAGGCATTCCGTAGGTTGCGGCGCGCGTGACGAAATCGGTGTTTGCCTGAACCCGCGCCACTGCCGTGCCCATGGCGTAAAGGTTGTTTTCAAGGACAAACAGAACCGGCAGCTTCCACAGGGCGGCAAGGTTCATCGCCTCGTGAAACTCGCCTTCGGCCAGCGCCCCGTCGCCAAAGAAGCAGACCGTCACCCGGTCCTCTGCGCGCATATGGTCGCCCAGGGCAAGGCCCACGGCCAGCGGCAGTCCGCCGCCCACAATCGCATTGCCGCCGTAAAGGTTGATCGCGGCGTCAAACAGGTGCATCGATCCGCCGCGCCCGCCCGCACAGCCGGTGGCCTTGCCATACATTTCCGCCAGCGCGGATTCCATGCTCATGCCGCGGGCCAACGCATGGCCATGCTCGCGGTAGGTGGAAACGACCCGGTCGCGCAGCTCCAGCGCGGCGCAAACACCCACCGCCACCGCTTCTTCCCCATCGTAAAGGTGCAGAAAGCCGCGGATCTTTTCCTGGGTGTAAAGCTCGTGGCACTTTTCCTCGAACCGGCGGATGCGGATCATGCCCTGCAGCAGGGCGCGGGCATGGGCATGGTCCAGCTTTACCCTGGTCATTGGGCATCCCCTTCCAGCGTCGACAGATCACCCTCCGGCAACCCCAGTTCCCGCGCCCGCAGCAGCCGCCGCATGATCTTGCCGGATCTTGTGCGCGGCAGTCGGTCGCAAAAGACGATGTCGCGCGGCGCAACCGAGGGGCCAAGGCGTTGCCGCGCATGGCCCCGCAATTCCCGCTCCAATGCCTGGCTTGCCTCGACCCCGGCCTTCAGCGTGACGAAAGCCTTGACGACCTCGCCTGCCGTTTCGTCGGGGATGCCGATCACCGCCGCTTCAGCCACGGCAGGGTGCTCGATCAGCGCGCTTTCCACCTCGAACGGGCCGATCAGGTGGCCCGAGGATTTGATCAGATCATCTGCCCGGCCGACGAACCAGAAATAACCGTCGCTGTCGCGCAGGGCGAGGTCACCCGTCAGATACCAGCCGCCTGCGAAGCACTTTGCATAGCGGTCAGGCTGGCCCAGGTAGGCCCGCATCATCGATGGCCAGCCGGGCCGCAAGGCCAGCTCGCCAATGACCCCGTCGGGCTGTTCTGTCACCCTGTCACCGTCGCGGGTAACGATCCCGACCGTGATCCCCGGCAGGGGCTTGCCCATCGCGCCGGGCTTTATGTCCATCTCCGGCGTATTGCCGATCATGATGCCGCCGGTTTCGGACTGCCACCAATTGTCATGAAACGGCAGGCCAAAGACCTGCTGGCCCCAGATCACGCATTCGGCGTTCAGCGGCTCTCCCACGCTGGCCAGAAACCGCAGGGCACCGAAATCGCGGCCCCGTGCAGCTTCGGCACCGGCGCGCATCATCATGCGGATCGCGGTCGGGGCGGTATACCAGACCTGCACCCGCTCCCGCTCCAGGATGCCATACCAGCGGTCAAGATCGAATTCTGCCTCGTCCACCACGATTGTCGCGCGGTTGCACAGGGGCGAGATGATGCCATAGCTCATCCCCGTGACCCACCCCGGATCGGCGGTGCACCAGTAGATGTCTGCGGGGCGCAGATCCAGCGCAAGGCGCCCGGTCTCGGCATGGGCGACCACCGCCTGATGGACATGGACCACCCCTTTTGGCAGGCCGGTTGTCCCCGAGGTGAAGTGCAGCAGCGCCATGTCCTCGGGTGCCGTGGGATGGGTATCAAAGCTGTCGGGCGATGCTGCCATCGCCGGGCCAAGCGCCACGCAGCCTTCGGGCGCGGCATCGCCCAGGATCAGCACCAGCTTCAGCCCGGGCATGTCGGACCGCCACCCGGCCACCTTGCGGCGATACTGCGCTTCGGTCGTGACCAGAACGGCGGCCCCGCCGATTTCCATCCGCGCCCGCACCGGTCCGGGACCAAAGGCGGCGAAAAGGGGGCAGACGACCACGCCTGCCTTCAAGGCACCCAGGGTCGCCGCGTAAAGATCGGGCACGCGGTGCGAAAGCAGGAACATCCGCTCGCCCGGGCCGATACCATGGGCGCGCAGCACATGGGCGAAACGCGCGGCCCGCCGGGCAAGACCGGCATAGCTCAGCACCTGCCTTTCGCCCGCGCGTCCTAGCCAGATCAGCGCCGCCTGCGCGCCGTGACCTGCCGCAACATGTCTGTCCAGTGCCTCATGCGCCATGTTCAGGCCGCCGCCCGGCAGGCCCTCGATCCGCGCCCGGGCCGCCGCCCAGCCGGTGGGAAGGGGCGCTGCATCGCCCGCAGGCCTGGTTCCGGGAATGATTGCGTATGCCATGGCCCCGTCCATAAGTTCCGATCTGCGGCCCCACGTTTCAGCAGCCCGTTAGACCGCCCGCCACGGTAGACCGCCCGCCACGGGCACCGCAGCACCGCCACGCTTACGATTCGGGGGCCGCAGTGTCGTTGATCCACGTCAAGGAATGTGGCGCATGCCGCCGTCGCTGGTGCCCGGACGGCATCAGGCCCCATCCAGACAGCCAGACCCGCGCCTGTCCGGCATGATCTGCCTTGCGGCGATCACCGCCCCTGCCGCAGGGTCCGCACCGGGCTGGACTGACCGCCTTTGCCCAAGGACCGGCACCGCCGTGAAAAGGGGCCTGTTCCGGTTTCGAAAGGCAGAATTGCCCGCACAAAGGGCCGAAGCACCGGCCAGGGATCAAGAGGGGGCACGGGAAACGCGGTCAGACCGGCAACGGGGTTTCACCACGACATGGCGCGTCCAGCGGCCCGGAACGGCCAGTCTGACCCTGACGCCGGACGCCCGGTCAGACCCGTCGGGCACGGGGCGGGCGTTTGCCGTCTGCATCCCATGTCTGCCTGTCATCCGGTGTTGGATCACAAGCCTGTTCCGGCTTTGACAGGCAACACCCTGACAGGCTGCTGAAACAGCAATCCGACCGCCTGCCTGCGGGGAGTTCTTCCCGGTCTGGGGCAAGGGATTGCCCCTTCGGACGGGACCCTGAAACGCGGGTCGCGTTTCCCCGCCCGCGCGGGACGGTATCCTGTCGACCGCCAGTTCCAGGAAGGACAGAGGCCGGCGCCCGACCCGGCGGGGGCGAAGCGCCCGCCGGGGGCGGGGCGGGCGCTGGCCGGGGGCTTTGGGCCCCCGGCCGGGCAAGGGGCAGCGCAGCGCTGTGGCAGGGGTGATGGCACCTGCCAATAAAACGGAGAAGGTGTTGTCGCCCGTCCGGGCGGGAACAGGAAACGCATCGCGTTTCCCCCGCCCGCGCGGGACGGTGCCACCCAGACCGGCAGGTCCGGGTACAACGAAAGGCCAGCGCCCGACCCGGCGGGCGAGAAGCGCCCGCCGAGGGCGGGGCGGGCGCTGGCCGGGGGCTTTGGGCCCCCGGCCGGTCCT
>JADCEF010000031.1 GCA_020250445.1 Rhodobacter sp. | reverse complement strand
GGGAGAAACAGAGGCCAGCGCCCGACCCGGCGGGCGAGAAGCGCCCGCCGGGGGCGGGTCGGGCGCTGGCCGGGGGCTTTGGCCCCCGGCTGGACAAGGGGCGGCGTGGCGCTGTGGCAGGGGCAATGGCCCCTGCCATTGAAGCGGTGAAAGTGCTTGCGCCACTCCGGGCGGATCAGGAAACGCGACCCGCGTTTCCCCGCCCGCGCGGGACGCAAACCCAAGACCGGTGCAACCCGCACCGACAGCGGCCAGCGCCCGGCCCGGCGGGCAAGAAGCGCCCGCCGGGCGCGGGGCGGGCGCTGGCCGGGGGCTTTGGCCCCTGGCTGCACAGGGATCAGCGTGGCGCTGTGGCAGGGGCGATGGCCCCTGCCAGGATGCGCAAAGCGCGCGCGCAATCGCAAGAGTTTCCTGCTTTTCGGTGAGGCAGCCGATGCGGTCGGCACCTTTTCAGCACCCTGCGAAGCTCCCGGACCGCGCCGGTTTGCAGGGCGGTCTGATCCTTGCTATCTTAGGGCTGTCGAGCATTGTCCCAAGACCAAGAAGGAAAAGTCCCATGAGAAGTCTTTCAAAAGCCCTGCTGCTGGTGGCCGTCCTTGGCCTTGCAGCCTGCAACAATCCCGACCGCTTCGGTGCCGGAGGGGCAGGCGGCATGGGGGGCGACGGTGCCGGTGGCATCGCCACCACAGGCCTTGGGGATCCGTCCGATCCGGCCTCACCGGCCTATTTCCAGCAGACGGTCGGCGACCGCGTGTTGTTTCCGGTCGATCAAAGCACGCTGACCGACGCCGCACGGACCATCCTGATCGGACAGGCCGCCTGGCTTAACGCCAACGTCGATTACGCCGTCATCATCGAAGGCCATGCCGACGAGCAGGGCACGCGGGAATACAACCTTGCGCTGGGTGCCCGCCGGGCCAGCGCCGTGCAGGATTTCCTGATTTCCCAGGGTGTCGGCCCAAGCCGGATGCGCACCGTCAGCTATGGCAAGGAACGCCCGGTCGAAATCTGTTCGGACGAGGCCTGCTACGCCAAGAACCGCCGCGCCGTGACCGTGTTGCAGATGGGTGTGGCAGGCTGACATGACCCATCTTCGGTGTCTTCCCGCCGTCGTCCTGCTTTTTCTGGTGCCTTTTGCGGCAGCGGCACAGGATGACCGCAGCCAGACCCTGGCCGATCTGCGGTCGGAACTGGCGGTTCTGACGCAGGAGGTGACCGGCCTGCGCCAGGAACTGGTGGCAAGCGGTGCCAGCCAGCCGGGACTGGGCGGCGGATCAGCGTTGCAGCGCATCGATGCCATCGAGGCCGCCCTGTCGCAGCTGACATCGAAGACCGAAGCGCTGGAGTTCCGCATCAACAAGGTCGTGGCCGACGGGACCAACCGGATCGGCGATATTGAGTTCCGTCTGACCGAACTGGAAGGCGGGGATGTGGCCGCCCTTCCCCCCACCCCGCCGCTGGGGGGCGAGGCGGGCACGGCACCGGCCCCTGCGCCGACCGCCCCGGTCGCGGGCGCGGATGCCCCGGAACTTGCCGTAGGTGAACAGGCAGACTTTGACCGGGCCCGGGAGGTGCTCGGCACCGGTGACTTTCGCGCCGCCGCTGACCTCTTTAAGACCTTTACCGAGACCTATTCGGGCGGCCCCCTGAGTGCGGATGCCTATTTTCTGCTCGGCGAAGCCCTGAGTCAGGTCGGGGAAACGGCGGATGCCGCGCGGGCCTATCTGGAAAGCTTCTCGGGAACACCCGACGGCCCCCGCGCGCCCGAGGCGCTGCTTAAGCTGGGGCAAAGCCTTGGCACCCTGGGGCAGGTGCCCGAAGCCTGCGTGACCCTGCGCGAGGTCGGCGTGCGGTTTCCCGGCTCTGCCCCGGCGGCGCAGGCCGCAACGGCCATGCAGGGGCTAGGCTGCACGTGAGCGCGGCAATTCCTGCGCTGACGGCGGCCTTCCGGGCCGCGCTGGGCCCGGCGGATCATCCGCTGGGCCTTGCGGTTTCCGGGGGCGGCGATTCGGTGGCACTGCTTGTGCTTGCCGCCGACGCCGGTCTGAAAGTGCAGGCGGTGACGGTCGATCACGGGCTGCGGCCCGAGGCGGCGGCCGAGGCCGCCTGGGTGGGCCGGCTTTGTGCCGGGCTTGGCGTGCCGCACCACACCCTGCACTGGCAGGGGTGGGACGGGTCGGGAAACCTGCAGGACCAGGCACGGCGCGCCCGTCTGTCGCTGATCGCCGATTGGGCCAGGGCGGCGGGGCTGGGTGCCGTGGCCCTGGGTCACACACAGGACGATCAGGCTGAAACCGTGCTGATGCGGCTGGCCCGGCGGGCCGGGGTGGACGGTCTGTCTGCCATGTCCGGGCGGCGCCGGGCGCAGGGGATGATCTGGCTTCGCCCGCTTCTGTCGGTCAGCCGCGACGATCTGCGCGCCGTTCTGCGGGCGCGCGGGCAGGATTGGATTGAGGATCCGTCCAATGACGCGCTGCGGTTTGACCGCGTGAAGGCGCGCCGCGCACTGGCGCATCTTGCGCCGCTGGGGATCACGCCTGCGGTCCTGGCAGGCGTTGCCGATCAGATGCGCCTGGCCCGAACCGCCCTGGAACACCAGACTGCGGCCGCCGCCCGCCAGATTGCCCGGATCGAGGGCGGCGATGTGGTGATGGACCGGACAGCGTTTCTGGACCTGCCCGCCGAAATCCGGCGCAGGTTGCTTGTCGGGGCGCTGGGCTGGGTCGGATCGGCGGAATATGGCCCGCGCGCCGCATCCGTGCAGGCGCTTCTGGCGGCGGTCGGCGCGGGCCGGGGCGGCACGCTTGCGGGATGCCGCGTCGGCCTGCGCGGCCCGGCGCTGCGCGTGACGCGCGAATGGCAGGCGGTGCGTTCAACCCTTGCCGCGCCCGGACAGATCTGGGACCGCCGATGGAAAGTTTGTGGTCCTGATGTCATAGGTTTGCACGTAAAGGCCCTTGGCAAGGCGGGTCTGTCCGCTGCGGGGGACTGGCGCAAGGCGGGCCTGCCGCGGGCCACGCTTCTGGCATCTCCATCCGTCTGGCGTGACGGGGTTCTGATCGCGGCACCCCTGGTCCGTAACGCCCCAGGCTGGACAGCAGAACTGGCGGGCGGCGCGGATGGATTCTTTCTTTCCCTTTTATCGCATTGAACCGCCCGGTTTAATGGCTATCTTACCGGCAAGGCCGTGGGCACCAGGCCCGACGGCGGCTATGGAGGCATTTCGTGGGCAACGCACGAAACATCGCATTCTGGGTGGTCCTGTTTCTTCTGATCCTTGCCCTGTTCAATCTGTTCAGCGGATCGCAAAGCACGGTTTCGTCCCGGTCGATTTCCTATTCCGATTTCATCGCCCGCGTCGACGCGGGCGAGGTGGCGAGTGTCACGCTGGATGGCGAGCGTGTGCTGATCCGGACCAACGACGGCAGTCAGCTTGTGGCGATCAAGCCGGCGGGCGAGGAAGTGGCGGATCGTCTGATTGCCAAGGATATCGACGTTCGCGTCGAGCCGCAGGAACAGTCGGGCTTCTTTTCGCTGATCTCGCTGTGGCTGCCGTTTCTGGTCCTGATCGGCATCTGGATTTTCTTCATGAACCGGATGCAGGGCGGCGGGCGCGGCGGGGCCATGGGCTTTGGCAAGTCGCGTGCCAAACTGCTGACAGAAAAGCATGGCCGCGTGACCTTCGACGATGTCGCAGGCATTGACGAGGCCAAGGAAGAGCTGGAAGAGATCGTCGAATTCCTGCGCAATCCGCAGAAATTCAGTCGCCTTGGCGGCAAGATTCCCAAGGGGGCGCTTCTGGTTGGCCCGCCGGGTACCGGCAAGACGCTGCTGGCGCGGGCCATTGCCGGCGAGGCCGGGGTGCCGTTCTTCACGATTTCGGGGTCCGACTTTGTCGAAATGTTCGTCGGCGTCGGCGCAAGCCGGGTCCGCGACATGTTCGAACAGGCCAAGAAGAACGCCCCCTGCATCGTCTTCATCGACGAGATCGATGCCGTGGGCCGTGCCCGTGGCGTGGGCATCGGCGGCGGCAACGACGAGCGCGAGCAGACGCTGAACCAGCTTCTGGTGGAAATGGACGGCTTCGAGGCGAACGAAGGCGTCATCATCGTGGCCGCGACCAACCGCAAGGACGTGCTTGACCCGGCCCTGCTGCGCCCGGGCCGGTTCGACCGGACGATCCACGTGCCGAACCCCGACATCAAGGGGCGCGAGAAGATCCTGAACGTGCATGCCCGCAAGGTGCCGCTGGGCCCCGATGTTGACCTGCGCGTGATTGCGCGCGGCACGCCCGGCTTTTCGGGGGCCGATCTGATGAACCTGGTGAACGAGGCGGCGCTGACGGCGGCGCGCGTGGGCCGTCGCTTTGTCACGATGGACGATTTCGAAAGCGCCAAGGACAAGGTGATGATGGGCGCCGAGCGCCGGTCGATGGTGCTGACGGCCGATCAAAAGGAAAAGACCGCCTACCACGAGGCCGGTCACGCCATTGTCGGCATGAACATGCCGAAGTGTGATCCGGTGTACAAAGCCACCATCATCCCGCGCGGCGGTGCCTTGGGCATGGTTGTCAGCCTGCCCGAGATGGACCGGCTGAACATGCACAAGGACGAAGGCAAGCAGAAGATCGCGATGACCATGGCCGGCAAGGCTGCCGAGATCATCAAGTACGGCGCCGAAGGCGTGTCTTCGGGACCTGCGGGCGATATTCAGCAGGCCAGCGCGCTGGCGCGGGCCATGGTGATGCGCTGGGGCATGTCGGACGCTGTCGGCAACATCGACTATGCCGAGGCGCACGAAGGCTATCAGGGCAACACGGCGGGCTTTTCGGTTTCGGCCGATACCAAGACGCTGATCGAAGCCGAAGTGAAGCGTCTGATCGACGAAGGCTATGAGACGGCCTACCGTGTACTCACCGAAAAAGCGGATGATTTCGAACGCCTTGCCAAGGGGCTCTTGGAATACGAAACGCTGACGGGCGACGAAATCCGCAAGGTGATCGCGGGTGAGCCGCTTGACAGCGAGGATGACGCAAATACGCCGCCCAGCGGCGGCAATGCCCCAAGCTTTGCCTCGATCCCCAAGACAAAGCCGAAAGCGCCGCGCGCCGAAGGCGGAATGGAACCCGAGCCGTCCGCCTGACCCCTTGGCGAAACGGCCCCCGCCCCGGACCTGCCTTGGCCAGGGTTCGGGGCGTTTGATTCTGCGCCCCGGCGGGCGGAACCGGCCCGGCCCGTTTGGCCGACGTGTCCGTCTTTCGTCCCCCCTGCTGCAGGAATGTCATGCCCGCCCTGATCGCAACCCCGTTTTCCGGAACAGTCGTCTGGCTTGGGACCGTTCCTGACCGCAAGGCGGGTCTGAAGGCCCGGGCGCGGGATGCCGTGATGGCCCGTTTCGACGGACCCGAGGGCGAGGCGCACGGCGGGCTGACGCGGCCCTCTTGCAGCCGGGTGATGGCGCTTTATCCGCCCAACACCCCCATCCGCAACGTCCGGCAGTTTTCGATCCTGTGCGCCGAGGAACTTGCCGGGATCGCCCGGCGGATGGGTGTCGATGCCCTTGACCCTGCCCTTGTGGGTGCCACGATGGTGGTTCAGGGCATTCCCGACCTGTCGCATCTGCCGCCGTCATCCCGCCTGCAGGGGCAAAGTGGTGTCACCCTGGTTGTCGATATGCAGAACCGCGCCTGCGTGCTTCCGGCAAAGCCGATCGAGGCGGCCTTGCCGGGCTTCGGCAAGGCGTTCAAGACCGCCGCAACGGGACTCAGGGGGGTGACGGCCTGGGTCGAACGCGAAGGTCTGCTTTGTCTGGGCGACAAGGTGTGCCTGCATGTTCCCGACCAGCGGGTCTGGGCCCATCTGGCACAGGTGCGCGGCGGCAAGGCATGATTCCCTGCAGGCGTGCCATGGTTTCCGATCGGAAACAGGCGCTGGCGGATTTTGCGCCGGATGGGTCGGAAAAGCGCCGTCTGCGACACGACCGCTCCGCTATCACCGCGCCGAAGGGGGCATGGGCCCCGACGGGAGTGAAGGATGGCCGTGAAGACCGATATCGAGATTGCCCGCGAAGCCAGGAAAAGGCCGATCCTTGAAATCGGTGCAAAGCTGGGCATCCCGTCAGAGCATCTGCTGCCCTACGGTCATGACAAGGCCAAGATCGACCAGGCATTCATCAAAAGTCTGGAAGGCAGGCCTTCGGGCAAGCTGATCCTGGTGACGGCGATCAACCCGACCCCGGCAGGCGAAGGCAAGACAACGACGACCGTCGGTCTGGGCGATGGCTTGAACCGGATCGGCAAGAAGGCCGTGGTCTGCATCCGCGAAGCCAGCCTAGGCCCGAATTTCGGCATGAAGGGCGGGGCTGCCGGCGGCGGCTACGCCCAGGTCGTGCCGATGGAAGAGATGAACCTGCACTTCACCGGCGATTTTCACGCGATCACTGCGGCCCATAACCTGCTGTCGGCGATGATCGACAACCACATCTACTGGGGCAACAGCCTGGAGATTGACGAACGCCGCATCGTGTGGCGGCGTGTCATGGACATGAACGACCGCGCGCTGCGCGACATCGTCGTATCCCTGGGCGGCATTTCCAACGGCTTTCCGCGCCAGACCGGGTTTGACATTACCGTCGCATCCGAGGTTATGGCGATCCTGTGCCTGTCCAGGGATCTGGCCGATCTTGAAAAGCGGCTTGGCGACATCGTGGTTGCCTATACCCGCGACAAGACGCCGATCTATTGCCGCGACCTGAAGGCGGATGGCGCGATGACCGTCCTGCTCAAGGACGCGATGCAGCCGAACCTGGTGCAGACGCTGGAAAACAACCCTGCCTTCGTTCATGGCGGCCCGTTTGCGAATATCGCGCATGGCTGCAATTCGGTCATCGCCACTGCGACGGCGCTGAAGCTGGGCGACTATGTCGTGACCGAAGCCGGCTTTGGGGCCGACCTTGGCGCCGAGAAGTTCTTTGACATCAAGTGCCGCAAGGCCGGGCTGAAGCCTTCGGTCGCGGTGATCGTGGCAACGGTGCGCGCCATGAAGATGAACGGCGGCGTTGCCAAGGCCGATCTCGGCACCGAGAATGTCGAAGCCGTCAGGAAGGGCTGCCCCAATCTGGGCCGCCATATCGGCAATGTGAAAGGCTTTGGCGTGCCGGTGGTGGTCGCCATCAACCACTTCTTCAGCGATACCGAGGCCGAAGTGGCTGCCGTGAAAGCCTATGTTGCCCAGCAGGGGGCAGAGGCGATCCTGTGCAGGCATTGGGCGGATGGTTCTGCCGGGATCGAAGAGCTGGCGCACAAGGTCGTGGCGCTGGCCGAAGGCGGCAGCGCCAATTTCGCGCCGCTGTATCCCGATGACATGCCGCTGTTCCAGAAGATCGAAACCATCGCCAGGCGCATCTATCATGCCGACGAGGTGCTGGCCGACAAGTCGATCCGGGATCAGCTGAAAGCCTGGGAAGCCGCAGGCTATGGCCACCTGCCGATCTGCATGGCCAAGACCCAGTATTCCTTTACCACCGATCCGAACCTGCGCGGCGCGCCGACCGGGCATTCGGTGCCGGTGCGCGAGGTGCGCCTGTCTGCCGGGGCCGGTTTCGTCGTGGTGATCTGCGGCGAGATCATGACGATGCCGGGCCTTCCCAAGGTGCCGTCGGCCGAAGTGATCCGGCTGAACGGGGATGGCAACGTCGAAGGGCTGTTCTGACAGGGTGTCGCGTTGCGGGTAAAGGATGCCCGCGCTAAGACGCAGGCACCCCCGAAGGTGGAGCGCCCGCGATGAAATCCCCGGCAGACTGCGCAACAATGGCCGATATCCGGTCTGAAATCGACCGCCTGGACGAAGAACTTGTCAGGCTGTTCGCGGCCCGGGCCGCCTATATCGACCGGGCGGGAGAGTTGAAGGCCACGCTTGGCCTGCCCGCGCGGATCACGCCGCGCGTGGAAGAGGTGGTCGCCAATGTGCGCCGTCATGCGCTGGCACATGGACTGCCGCCCGAGCTGGTCGAAAAACTGTGGCGACGTCTGATCGACTGGTCGATCGCGCGCGAGGAATCCGTGCTGGGGCCGGATTCGCTTCGGGGGGATAAAAGAGATGACCGCGACGGTGATTGACGGCAAGGCGTTTGCAGCCCGCGTGCGGGCGCAGGTCGCGGCCCATGTGGCACGCCTGCGCGACGAACACGGGCTGGTGCCGGGCCTGGCCGTGGTGCTGGTGGGCGAAGACCCGGCCTCGCAGGTTTATGTGCGCAACAAGGGCACCCAGACCGTCGAAGCCGGGATGCAATCCTTCGAGCATAAGCTGCCCGCAGACACTTCCGAGGCGGACCTGCTGGCGCTGATTGCCGAATTGAATGCCGATCCGGCCGTGCATGGCATTCTGGTGCAACTGCCGCTGCCGAAACATCTGGACAGCGATCTGGCAATCAATGCGATTGACCCGGCCAAGGATGTTGACGGCTTCCATATCTCCAACGTCGGGCTGCTGGGCACCGGGCAAAAGGCGATGGTGCCCTGCACCCCGCTGGGCTGCCTGATGCTGCTGCGCGACCATCACGGATCGCTGGCCGGTCTGAACGCCGTGGTCGTGGGCCGCAGCAACATCGTCGGCAAGCCGATGGCACAACTGCTGCTGGGCGACAGTTGCACCGTTACAATCGCGCATTCGCGCACGAAAGACCTTGGCGCGGTGTGCCGGGGGGCGGATATCCTGGTGGCCGCCGTCGGGCGGGCGGAAATGATCACCGGCGACATGGTGCGCCCCGGTGCCACTGTGATCGACGTGGGCATCAACCGGGTGGAACGCAACGGCAAGCTGCGTCTGGTGGGCGATGTCGATTACGCCAGCGCCGCCGCCGTGGCCGGTGCCATTACGCCCGTGCCGGGTGGCGTCGGGCCGATGACCATCGCCTGCCTTCTGGCCAATACGCTGACGGCCTGCTGCCGGGCAAAGGGGCTGCCGGAACCGGACGGCCTGACGGCCTGACCGGCCCCGCCATGGGCCGAAGCCGTGGCAAGACCGGACGGGCCTGGCACCAAGGCTGGTTTCGGATCAGCGGGGCATCGGAATGGCCAGCGCCCTTGGGCCGGTCAGCACGGCCAGGGCCTGTGGCTCCAAAAGGGCGGCCAGCGCCGGGTCGGAGGCGCGCAGCCCGCCGGTATAGCACCCGAAGGCGGGCAGGATGACCCTTGCGGCATCAATCAGAAAGCAGGGGCGGCTGCGCCCCGCGACCCTGGCTTTGGGATGGAAGTGGCCGGATACCTCGCCCGTCTCCCCCGGCACCGCGATGTGGCGGAAGGTCAGCCCGGCCGTGGCAAATTCGGACAGGTGGGTGCCGCCCGACGCAAGCGGGGCAGGATCGTGGTTTCCCGCGATCCAGGTCCAGCTGCGCCCCGCCATCAGCGCGCAGAGCCGCAGGCGATCGTCTTCCTCCAGCCCGCCCCCCGCCGCACCGTCATCAAAGCTGTCGCCCAGACAGACCACATGGCGCGCGCCCGTGGCCGCCAGCACGCCACCCAGCCGCGTCAGGGTTTCGCGCGTCTCATAGGGCGGCAGCAGGGTGCCGCCGCGCCGGGCAAGCCGTTCCGATTTGCCCAGATGCAGGTCCGACACGCACAGAAGATCCTGCGCGGGCCAGTACAGCGCACCTGACGCAAGGGCCAGCAGAGGCTGGCCGGCCAAAGTGAAGGCATAGGCGGTCATGCCAGATGCGATGCCTGACGGGTCGCGGCTTGGCAAGGGCTCAGCCAAGCCCGGCCTCGCGCATCAGCCGGTCCGCCGTCTCGGCCATCAGCCGGTCGCGGGCGGCCCCTTCGACCGGCACGCGCCCCATTTCCAGCATCATCGGCGCGGCAAGGGGGGACAGGCGCGGCAGGCGCAACAGGTCGATCCGGCCCTGGACACGGCCCAGCATCTCTTCGATCCGGCCAAAGTCGACCAGACCGCGCAGCGCCTCTTCCCGCGTGATCTGCAGCATCAGATGATCCGGATCGTATTTGAGCAGCGTGTCGTACAGCACGTCTGACGAGAAGGTGGCCTGCCGCCCGGTCTTGCGGCGGCCCGGGTGCGTCCGCTCGATAAGGCCCGCGATGATGGCCGAGTTGCGGAAGGTGCGCTTCATCACCGCATTGCCCCGAAGCCAGCCCTCCAGCCCGTCGCGCAGCCGCGACGGGTCGAACAGCGGGCCGGGGTCGGTGACCGGATCAAGCCCCCAGATCAGCGTGGCATAGTCGGTTGCGACAAAACCCAGCGGGTGCAGCCCCTCGTCCTCCATCCGCTTGGTCAGCAGAAGGCCCAGCGTCTGCTGCCCGTTGCGCCCGGCAAAGCCGTAGATGCACAGATGCTCGCGCCCCTCGCAGGGAAAACTTTCCACCAGCAGGCGGTCAGGTTCCGGCAGACGCGACACCTTGCGCTGCAACGCCAGCCAGGCGGCGGTATGCGCGGGCAGGTCTGGCCAGGATGGCTGCTGAAACATGCGCATGATCCGCTGTGTCAGCAGAGTGGATGTGGCAAATTTCGTGCCGCCAAAGACGGCGATCTTCGGATCGCGTCCGGGCTGGCGCGTCACCTCGACCGTCATGTCGCGCAGACCGTCATAGCGCACGACCTGACCGCCGATCAGAAAGGTATCGCCGGGCGTCAGGGTCGAGGCGAAATACTCCTCAACCTCGCCCAGGGGAATGCCGCCGCCCCGGTTCTTGAGGCGTACTTTCAGCGTTTCCGTGTCGATGATCGTGCCCAGGTTCATCCGGATCACCTGCGCCGCGCGCGGGTCGCGCAGCTGCCACAGGCCGCCGCGCTGCATCAGCCGCTGCCAGCGGTCATAGGCGCGCAGGGCATAGCCGCCGGTGGCCGCAAATTCCAGACAGGCGTCAAAGCCGGGCCGGGACAGATCGGCATAGGGACCGGCAGAGATGACTTCGGCATAAAGCGCATCGGCATCAACCGGCCCGGCACAGGCCAGCAGCAGAATATGCTGGCACAAGACATCGCGCGGCCCCGGCCCGCGTGGCGTGCCGTCCAGATCGTGCTCGCGCGCCGCCTCCAGCGCGGCCCGGCATTCCGCCACCTCAAAGCGGTTCGCGGGCACCAGCAGCGCTTTGGAAGGGGCGTTGTAGCGGTGATTGGCGCGGCCGATCCGCTGCACAAGCCGTTTGACGTTCTTTGGTGCGCCGACCTGAATGACCAGATCGACATCGCCCCAATCGATGCCCAGATCAAGGCTGCCGGTACAGACAACGGCGCGCAGCGCGCCTGCGGCCATCGCCTGTTCCACCCGCTCGCGCTGTTCGCGCGCCAGGGACCCGTGGTGAATGCCGATGGGCAGGGCATCTTCGTTTTCCATCCACAGCGCGTGAAAGAAGATTTCTGCCTGGGCGCGCGTGTTGTGAAAGATCAGCGTGGTGCGGTGCCGCCTGACCTCGGCCAGGATCGCCGGAATGGCATGGCGCCCGCCCCCGCCCGACCATGGCGGCGGCGCATCGGTTTGCAGCATGGCAATGTCCGGCTCCGGCCCCGGATCGGCCATGAGGATGCCGCAGAGGTCGGGGTTGCGCGCCAGGAACCGGGCCAGCGCAGGCGGGTCTTCCACCGTCGCCGACAGGCCGACGCGGCGCAGCCCGGGGCACAGCGCCTGCAGGCGCGACAGGCACAGCATCAGCTGATCGCCCCGCTTGCTTTCGGCAAGTGCGTGAATCTCATCGACAATGACGCGTTGCAGCCCGGCAAAGATCCGGGGGGCATCTTCGTAGCTTAACAGCAGGGCCAGGCTTTCGGGCGTGGTCAGCAGGATATGCGGCGGGTCGGCGCGCTGGCGCCGCCGCTGTGTGTAAGGGGTATCGCCCGTCCTGTCCTCGATCCGGATCGGCAGGCCCGCCCCTTCGACGGGCGCGCGCAGGTTGCGGCGGATGTCGGCCGTCAGCGCTTTCAGCGGAGAGATATAGAGCGTGTGCAAGCCTGTCTGCTGCCCGTCCGCCAGTTCGGCCAGTGTCGGCAGGAACCCGGCCAGCGTCTTGCCGCCCCCCGTGGGCGCGATCAGCAGGGTTGCCGGGTCACCGGCGCGCGCCAGCATGGCAAGCTGATGGGGGTGAAGCGACCAGCCTTTTGCGGCAAACCAGCAAGACAAGGCGGGGGGCAGGGCGACCATGCTGCCAGCCTAAGGCAGACGCGGCCTGCGCGAAACCCGGTCTGTGCCGCCGCAGGGGTGCCATGGCGGGCCGGCAATGCCCCTGCCGGTCTGGCCGGGCCGGGCCGGTGGCGCAGATGCGGGCCTGCCCCGCCTCAGCCGACAATCGTCGCTTCGGTCGCGGCGCGCAATTCGGCTTCGCTGACGCCTTCGGCGCATTCGACAATGCGCAGCCCGCCCGGCACCACATCAAGCACACCCAGATTGGTGATGATCCGGTCCACCACGCCCTTGCCGGTCAGGGGCAGGGTGCAGCGCTTCAGCACCTTTGATTCGCCGTGCTTGCTGGTGTGATCCATCACCACCACCACCCGGCCCACGCCTGCCACCAGGTCCATGGCACCGCCCATGCCCTTGACCAGCTTGCCCGGGATCATCCAGTTCGCCAGATCGCCGTTCTCGGCCACCTCCATTGCGCCCAGGATCGCCATGGCAATCTTGCCGCCCCGGATCATGGCAAAGCTTTGGGCGGAATCAAAGAACGCCGTCTGCGGCAGTTCGGTGATGGTCTGCTTGCCCGCGTTGATCAGGTCTGCGTCTTCCTCGCCCTCATAGGGGAAGGGACCCATGCCGAGCATGCCGTTTTCCGATTGCAGCGTCACCTCGATACCTGCGGGAATGTAATTCGACACCAGCGTCGGAATGCCGATGCCAAGGTTCACATACCAGCCGTCCTGCAGTTCCTGCGCGGCCCGTGCGGCCATCTGATTGCGGTCCCACATGGTCAGACGGCCTCCCTCTTGCGCACGGTGCGCTGTTCGATGCGTTTTTCGTGCTGCCCCTGCACGATGCGGTGCACATAGATGCCGGGCAGGTGGATATGGTCGGGGTCCAGGCTGCCCAGGGGCACAATCTCTTCCACCTCGACCACGCAGACCTTGCCACAGGTCGCGGCGGGCGGGTTGAAGTTGCGGGCGGTCTTGCGGAACACAAGATTGCCCGAAGGGTCGGCCTTCCACGCCTTGACGATGGACAGATCGGCCACGATCCCGCGTTCCAGGATGTAGTCCTGCCCGTCGAAGGTCTTCACGTCCTTGCCTTCGGCAATCACCGTGCCGACGCCGGTCCTGGTGTAAAAGCCTGCAATGCCTGCGCCCCCGGCCCGCATCCGTTCGGCCAGCGTGCCCTGCGGGTTAAACTCCAGCTCCAGCTCGCCCGAAAGGTACTGGCGCATGAATTCGGCATTCTCGCCAACATAGGACGAGATCATCTTCTTGACCTGACGCGTCTCCAGCAGCAGGCCCAGCCCGAAGCCGTCAACACCCGCATTGTTCGATGCCACCGTCAGTCCCTTGGTGCCCGCGTCGCGGATCGCCGCGATCAGCAGCTCAGGTATGCCGCACAGGCCGAAGCCGCCCGAAGCAATCAGCATTCCGTCGAACAGAAGCCCGTCCAGCGCCGCAGTGGCCGAACCGTAAACCTTTTTCATCAAAACCTCCCGCAGAGCTTGCGGCAGTCATGGGCATTGGCGCGGCCATAGTCAATTGCCGCAGCGCGGCAACAGTTCAGGCTTTTGTGGCTTTCGGCGCGGCCTTTGCGGCGGCCACCTTTCTGGCCGCAGGTTTTTTCGCCACCGCTGTCTTCGCGCCTGCCGCCTTGGCCGCAGGTTTCGCCGCAGCCTTGCGCGGGGGCTTCACCTTGCCGCCCTTGCCCGCTTTTTCAGCGATCAGTGCAAGCGCCTCGTCCAGCGTCACGGTGTCGGGCGAAAGGTCTTTCGGCAGGGTCGCATTGATCTTTGCCCATTTCACATAAGGCCCGTACCTTCCGGGCATCACCTGCACAACACCGCCATCGGGGTGGGTGCCCAGGTCGCGCAGCGGCTGTGCGGCGGCGGCCGTGCCGCGCCCGCGCGCGGCCTTCTGCGCGATCACCTCCACCGCGCGGTTCATGCCGATGGTAAACACCTCTTCCGCATCGGCAAGGTTGGCATAGGTCGCCCCATGTTTCACATAGGGGCCGAACCGCCCGATCGCTGCTTCCACCATCTGGCCGTCTGCGGGGTGCGGCCCGATCCGGCGCGGCAGGTTCAAAAGCATCAGCGCGCGCTCCAGCGTCAGGCTTTCAGGGGTCCACCCCTTGGGCAGGCTGGCACGCGGCGGCTTGGGATGTTCCGCCGTAGCCTCGCCGCGCTGCACATAGGGGCCGAACCGGCCGTTGCGCAGTGTCACGGGCAAGCCGTTGTCATCCTGCCCCAGCACCTGACCATCCGGAAAGCCTGCCGCGCCGTCATCACCCGAAACCGAAATCGGGCGCGTGTAGCGGCATTCGGGATAATTGCCGCAGCCGATGAAGGCCCCGCCCGACCGGGCGGTCTTCAGATGCAGCCTGCCCGTGCCGCAGACCTGGCAGAGGCGCGGGTCGGACCCGTCGGCACGCGGCGGGTACAGATGGGGGCCCAGGAATTCATCGATCTTCTCCAGAACCTCGCCGATCCGCAGATCGGCGGTTTCGGCAATGGCCGCCGAGAAATCGCGCCAGAACCGGGCCAGCACTTCCTTGTAGTCGCGCTCTCCGGCCGAGACATCGTCGAGCTGGCCTTCCAGATCAGCGGTGAAATCATATTCGACATATTTGCGGAAATAGTTGCTGAGGAACGCCGTCACCAGCCGCCCCTTGTCTTCGGGGATCAGGCGGTTCTTGTCCTTGCGGACATAGTCACGATCCTGAATCGTTGTCAGGATCGAGGCATAGGTCGAAGGGCGGCCGATGCCCAGTTCTTCCATGCGCTTGACCAGGGTCGCTTCGGTATAGCGCGGCGGCGGCTGCGTGAAATGCTGCTCGGGCGTGATGCCGCGCTTTTCTGCCGGTTCACCCTGCAGGATCTGGGGCAGGCGGCCCTCATCCTCGTCCTCGTCGTCGCGGCCTTCTTCATAGACCTTGAGGAACCCGTCAAACAACACCACCTGGCCGGTCGCGCGCAATTCGACCTGCGCATCGGCGCTGGCCAGGTCAACGGTGGTGCGTTCCATCCGGGCTGCAGACATCTGGCTGGCGATCGTGCGCTTCCAGATCAGGTCGTACAGCTTGCGCTGATCCGGCTCCAGTTTCAGCGAATCGGGGCTGGCCTGCATGTCGGTGGGGCGGATGCATTCATGCGCTTCCTGCGCATTCCGGGCCTTGTTCTTGTACATGCGCGGGCTTTCGGGCACGTAAGCGCTACCGAAGCGGCGTTTGATTTCATCGCGCGCGGCCATGACCGCCTCGGGGGCCATGTCGATGCCGTCGGTGCGCATATAGGTGATGTGGCCTGCCTCATACAGGCGCTGAGCGGCCCCCATGCACTGCTTGGCCCCCATGCCGAACTTGCGGCTGGCCTCCTGTTGCAGGGTCGAGGTCATGAAGGGCGGATAGGGATTGCGCGAGGCGGGCCTGGCCTCTACCGATTTCACGGTCAGGCTGCGCGCGGTCACCGCCTGAACGGCAAGTTCGGCCGCCGTGGCGGTGGGGATATCGTACTTGTCCAGCTTCCTGCCGCCCAGCACGGTCAGCCGCGCCTGGAACTCCTGCCCGCGCGGGGTGACGAGATTGGCCGCGACCGTCCAGTATTCGCGGGCGCGGAACGCCTCGATCTCCATCTCGCGGTCCACGATCAGCCGCAGACAGACCGATTGCACCCGCCCGGCGGATTTCGCGCCCGGCAGCTTGCGCCAGAGGACCGGCGACAGGGTAAAGCCCACCAGATAGTCCAGGGCGCGGCGCGCCAGATAGGCATCAACCAGCGCCTGATCCACCTGACGGGGCTGCTTCATCGCTTGGGTCACGGCCGATTTGGTGATGGCATTGAACGTCACCCGGCTGACCTGCTTGCCCTTCCTGATCGTCGGGGCCAGCGCCTCCTGCAGGTGCCAGGAAATCGCCTCGCCCTCGCGGTCGGGGTCGGTGGCCAGGATCAGGACATCGTCGGTCTTCAGCGCCTCGGCAATTGCGCGGACGTGCTTTCTGCTGTCTGCGGCGACTTCCCAGGTCATCGCGAAATCATGTCCGGGATCAACCGATCCGTCCTTGGCCGGCAGGTCGCGGACATGCCCGTAAGAGGCGAGGACGGTGTAATCGGCACCAAGGTACTTGTTGATCGTCTTGGCTTTTGCTGGGGATTCGACAACGACGACTGGCATCAAGACCTCTTTCGGGACCACCGCAGGGGCGGCGCGGCAAGATGTGGGCGAGGGGGGGCAATGTCAATGGACGCAACCGGGCAGATCCCCGGCACCGGCGTCAGGGCAGGGGCAAGGCCAGGGCGGAAACGCAAGGTCCGCAGACCGGCCTGCGGGGGGCGGCGGCACCATGCCGCAAAAAGGACGGCATCCTTGCGCAACCTGCACGGACTTGCCTGTCAGGGGCGTCATTTCTGCGCAGGCAAGCATGGCAGAACATATGCCCCTGCCCGGTGCCCCGGGGGATCGGCCTATGTCGCGTTCAGGCCCGTGCCCCGGCCCACCGCCCGCCCGGTGCAACCCCCGCGGTCACGGCGCGGCAGGGCCCGTCACATGCGCGGCCCGTCGCCCGTGCGCGACAGCAGCCCGCCAGCCTGGCGGATGATCTTTCCGTCAAGTTCCAAAGCCAGAAGTTCGGGCGCGATCTGGGCCGCAGGCAGGGCGATATCCCGGATCAGCTGGTCCTCTGCCACCGGGCTTGGCCCGAGGCGGGACAGGATGCGTCCGTGCAGTGCCGCCACCTCTGATAGCGCAAGGCGGGGCGGTACCGGGCCGGGCAGCGGGGGGCGGTCGTCGGCATGGGGGGCCGAGGACGGGCGCAAGGGGATGACGCTGGCCCCGATGGCTTCGATCACATCCGCAGCGCTGCGCGCCAGAACGGCCCCGTCACGGATCAGCATGTTGCACCCGGCCGCCCGGGCGTCAAAGGGGTGGCCCGGCACCGCCAGCACATCGCGCCCTTGGTCAAGCGCGATTCGGGCCGTGATCAGGCTGCCCGAGCGGGAGGCCGCTTCGACCACGACGACCGCGCGCACAAGCCCCGAAACGATCCGGTTGCGCAGCGGAAAATGCCGTGCCTGCGGCACGGTGCCCATCGGCTGTTCCGACAGAAGGCAGCCCTGTCCGATGATCTGTTCGGCCAGTTCCGCGTTTTCTTCGGGATAGATCACATCCACCCCGCCCGCCTGAACCGCAACCGTTCCGGTGGCCAGCGCGGCCATATGCGCTTGCGCATCAACGCCGCGGGCCAGCCCCGAAACGATGACGAATCCGGCCTCGCCCAAGCCTTCGGCCAGCCGCCGCGCCATGCGCAGACCCAGGCTGGAGGCGTTGCGCGCCCCCACCAGGGCCACCATCCGCCGGCCCAGCAGCGCAACATCGCCGCGCGCCCACAGCACCGGCGGCGCATCGGGCAGGTCCATAAGGGCGGGCGGGTATCCTGCCTGCCCGTGAAGAAGCATGCGGGCCCCTGCCAGCCGCGCCTGGGCCAGTTCATGCTGCACAACCTCAATGGGACAGGGTTCATAGTTTTCCACACCCGCAGCGCGGGCGATGGCGGGCAGCGCGGCAAGGGCGGCGCGGGCCGAACCGTGTTCGGCCACAAGGCGATGAAAGGTGGTGGGTCCGACGCGGCGGGAACGAATGAGACGAAGCCACGACGATCCGTCATCCCCCGGGGTGTGTGGGGTGGAGGGTGTGGTGGAAGATAACAGAGCTTCAGCCATCGCAACCTCGTCTCATCCGCAGGGGCACCATGCGCGCCACAAGGTTAACGCAACGTGAATCACGCCCGGCTTTTTTTCGGCTGTTTTCCGTTGAACCGGGTCAGGCACACGGAAACTCCTTTCGGCGGGCGGGGCCGCCCTGCCGCCGCCGCATCCCCCCTGCTGCGCGGCGCAAGGCCCATTGAACCTGACCGGAAATTTGATCATATTGGCTGCCAAACCAGCCGCCCGCGGCAAGAGACGCGGCCATGATGGAGCCTGACATGCTGAACGCCGAAGTTGCCCGCCGCCGCGACGATGCCATTTCCCGCGGGGTCGGGATGATGACGCAGATCTATGCAGATCGCGCGCTCAACAGCGAGGTCTGGGATATCGAGGGCAACCGCTATATCGACTTTGCCGCCGGCATCGCCGTGGTCAACACCGGGCACTGCCACCCCAAGGTGATGGCGGCTGTTGCCAGTCAGATGACCAAATTCACCCATACCTGCCACCAGGTTCTGCCCTACGAGCCCTATATCCGCCTGGCCGAGCGTCTGAATGCCTTGGTTCCCGGCGATTTTCCGAAGAAGACCATTTTCGTCACCACCGGGGCCGAGGCCTGCGAGAATGCGGTGAAGATCGCGCGCATCGCCACGGGGCGCTCGGGCGTTATCGCCTTTGGCGGCGCATTCCACGGGCGCACCTTCATGGGCATGTCGCTGACCGGCAAGGTGGACCCCTACAAGAAGGGCTTCGGCGCGATGATGCCGGATGTCTGGCACGTGCCCTTCCCGCAAGAGGTGCACAACATCACCACCGAAGACGCGATGGCGGGCCTGACCAAGCTGTTCAAGGCCGATCTTGACCCCGCGCGCGTGGCCGCGATCATCTTTGAACCCGTGCAGGGCGAAGGCGGGTTCTATCCCGCGCCAAAGGGCCTGGTGCGCGCAATCCGCAAGCTGTGCGACGAACATGGCATCGTCATGATCGCGGACGAGGTGCAGACCGGCTTTGCGCGGACCGGAACCCTGTTCGCGATGGAAGCTTACGGGGTTTCCGCCGATCTGACCACGATGGCCAAGGGTCTGGCAGGCGGGCTGCCGCTGGCCGCCGTGACCGGCAAGGCAGAGCTGATGGATGCGGCCCATCCCGGCGGTCTGGGCGGCACCTATGGCGGCAACCCGCTGGGCATCGCCGCCGCCAATGCCGTGCTTGACGTGATCGAGGAGGAAGACCTCTGCGCGCGCGCCAACGAGCTGGGCGGCCGGCTGAAACAGCGGCTGGAGGCGATCCGCTCGGTCACGCCCGAAATCGTCGATATCCGCGGCCCGGGTTTTATGGTGGCGGTGGAGTTTGCCAATGCCGCCACGCATGAACCCGATCCGGGTCTGACCGGGCGCGTGCGGATGGAGGCGCTGAAGCGCGGGCTGATCCTGCTGACCTGCGGTGTCTATGGCAACGTGATCCGTTTCCTCGCCCCCATCACCATCCCCGATGCCCATTTCGCCGAAGCGATGGACATTCTGGAAGAATCGGTGGCCGCCGCCCGCGCGGCGTAGAGCATGATGATGATTTGTGGAAACACAGCATCGCAGTCTTGTGTCGCGCAGGCGTCGGCAGGACCAGGTGCAAACCGAAGACACTGGGCGAAAGTCCCTCAGGAAAACGCGCGGCAAGGTTGGAAACCGCGCGCCCAGAG